>JAGQYE010000055.1 GCA_020436225.1 Bacteroidota bacterium
ACATTATGTTCATCAACAGGCGTTGGCACAGCCACAATAAAAAATGTTGCTTGTTTTAAAATGTTTGTATCGGCTGTAAACTCGATATCGCAACCTTCGAAAGCAGAAGACGGCAATTCATTGCTTGGATCGATATTGTTTTGCATCATTTCCACTCTTTTTGGGTTGATATCAAAACCGATAACCTTAAACTTTTTTGCGAGTTCTAATGCGATGGGTAAACCAACATAACCCAGTCCGATTACACCAATAATTTTTTCTTTTCGTTGATATGCTGTAATAAATTGTTGCGCTTGTGTCATCCTGCCAATTACGAAATGGCAAAAATACAAAAAAAATAGTCAATTATCTTAGCATAAGCAGTTAATAAATAATAAGTTTGTTTGATTTTTTTTGCGTTATTAATCTTTGGCGATTTACAAATATGTTGCTCGTTTATTCTATTTTCATAAAGCTCTTTAGTTTTTCGATGTATTGGCTCGCAATCGTCAATAAAAAAATAAAAAAATGGAAAAGTGTAAGAGAAAATTGGGCAAGCGAAATTCAGCAAAAACGTAAAGCAACAGAAAATTATATTTGGATTCATTGTGCTTCAGCCGGAGAATTTGAGCAAGCTATCCCAATAATATTTCAATTAAAAGAAGGAAAATACAAAAATCATAAAATTGCTGTAAGTTTTTTTTCTCCTTCCGGCTATGAAGCGCACCAAAATAATGAACTCATTGATTTGATATTTTATTTGCCGATTGATACATATTCGAATACACAAAAGTTGGTTGAATTTCTACAACCAGAATTTGCCATTTTTATACGAAATGAAATTTGGCTAAATTGCTTATTCGCCTTAAATAGAAAACAAATTCCGACTTATTTAATTAATGTAAATGCCAATCGTTCGCATTCGTTTTTTTACAAAAAATATTTAGACTTTGCTTATCCTTTATTCACAAAAATATTTGACACCACAAATTTTGGAAATACAAAAATAGAGCGCGTTATTCAAAATAGTGAAATAGATTTTCAAGATTCATTTTTAGATAAATTTTGTAAAGATAACTTTGTTATAATTTTAGGAAGTTGCTGGGAAATTGAAGAAAATTGGATAGCTGAATTTTATAAGAAACAAGCATCTGAAATTAAAAATCTAAAAATTATTCTTGCACCACATGAATATGATGAAACAAAAATTAAATCGTTAGAAAAAATATTTGAACAAAAAATAGGAAGTTATGTGGCATTAAAAAACAAGCATAAAAATGAGCATAAAATCTTAATGCTTGACCAAAATGGTATTCTAAAATATGTTTACAGATATGGCGACTTAGCTATAATTGGCGGTGGTTTTGGCAAAGGCGTGCACAATATCAGCGAGGCTGCTGTATATGAAATGTCGGTATTATTTGGTCCTAATTTTACAAAATTTGAAGAAGTTCCGGAATTGATAAATTGCGGCATCGCACATTGCATCCATAGTTATGAAGAAATGGAAAAGTTGTTGCTTGATGTTTATTTTTCTTATCAGAAAAATGAACATCTGCCGTTAAATGAACTTCATAATTTTTTAGATAAACAAAAAAATACATCTACAAAAATTGTAGAAATTATCATAGATGAAAATAAAAAAAGAGGCATTTGATTGCCTCTTCTCTTCTAAAAAAACTATATTGATTAGTTGAATTTATTTTTCAAAATATCCATAAAACGAGCTGCTGCAGCACCGCGAGAAGTCCAATTAAATTTATTCCAAAGCACGTTATTACAATAGCGTTCTGCCTGATTAAAATTCTCGTAAGCATCTAATTGTTTCAATGCTGATTCGTATTCTGAAAATTGATTTCCAAACAACTCACGCACAAAAATAAACTTATCATTTAAGGTAATATTATCACTAATAGATTTAGCAGACGTTTTCGCAACAATATCGGCAACTGTTGTAGAAGTAATTTCTGTTTTTACCGAACTATAAACTACTTGCTCTTGTTCTTCCTCAGCAACCAACACATTGTCATGTTCTTCATACGTAGAAGTTGAAGTGTTATTATCTAATTTATTTTGAACGTTTCCAATTAAATTGTTGTTCTCAACATGTTCATCTTCGAAAAGTTTGGGTTGAGATTTCTCGCTTAATTTTTCATCTAAACTATCCAACAATGATTTCTCTTGTTCTTTATTTTTTTGAAAAATATCAGCAAATGTATTCGATGTATTATCGACAAGATTATCGGTCAAAGTTCTAGTATTATCAACCAATTTATCTACAAAAGTCGGCTCTGTATGAACACCTAAAATTGGATTTTGATTTTCTTCTTCTTTAATTTCTTCTTTTTGAATTGTTGGAGTTTCATCTTCTTTTTTATCATTCAAAGAATAATCTTCGGTAATAATATTTTCAACTTTCGTTGTAGTTTCGTTTACTTTTTCATCTTGCTTTTCGTTAGCAGATTGGAAAGAATCATTCAAAGAATAATCTTCTGTGATAATGCTATTCGCAAAAGTGTTTGTTTCTTCAACAATTAAATCTACTTTTTTATCAGCAATTAAATTTACTTGCTCTTCTTCTTTATCAGCATCTTCCACAACTGGCAAAGTATGTTCAATTAATGGAGCAATTTCCATTTTTGTTTCTACTGTTGGTGTATCAATTTCTGATTTTATTTCGCCAACTATTTCTGTTTTTTTTGATTCTTCTTCTTGAAATACAACATCATCTTGCGTTTCTTCTACATTCACTTCTATATTTTCGGACAATTCATTTTCCGGATGTTTATCTTGTACTTCTACAATTTCTTTTACTACCGGCTGCATCATTTTTTTGTTTTCCGTAACTTCCGTTGGCATAAAAGATTTTTCATCATTATTATCTATTATCAGCAAACGCTCAATATCTTCTACTCTATCGATGCTGGCATATAAATATTTTTTCATCAACAGCAATTCATCTTTCGACATAGTGCCTTCTGCCAAAATGGTTCTGTTTAAATTACTTACTACTGTTAAATAGTTCTCGATTTTCTGCAAAGCATTTCTTATTTCCATCTCTTTTTGTAATTTGATGTCGAATTTATAGTGTAAATACCAAATTTCATACATGTTTTTAGAACCAAATGTTAATAAGTCTAAAACAGGCTGGATAGAAGTTGTTTGTGGCTCGATGTTTTCGGGCAAAACGGAAGAACTTATTCGACGTTTAAAACGAGCAAAAATTGCTAATCTCAAAGTTGAAATATTTAAACCTCAAATTGACACAAGATACCATGAAACAGAAGTAGTTTCGCACGATGCTAACTCTATTTTAAGTACACCGATTTCCAGTTCGCAAAATATTTTATTACTATCTAATGATGTAGATGTGGTTGGCATAGACGAAGCACAATTTTTTGATGAAGGATTGTCGGAAGTGTGCGAGCAATTGGCTGCTCGTGGCATTCGTGTTATTGTTGCCGGTTTAGATATGGATTTTTTAGGACGACCTTTCGGACCTATTCCTGCATTGTTGTCGAAAGCTGAATATATTACGAAAGTGCACGCTATCTGTGTAAAATGTGGTGCGCTGGCAAATCATTCCTTTCGATTAGTGCAAAACGAAAACAAGGTTTTATTAGGTGAAAAAGAAAGTTATGAACCGAGATGTAGAGCTTGTTTTAACGAAGGATTACAAACACAAGAATAAAATAACAATATGAATATTGGAGGCTTTGAAATAGACGAAAAGATAAATATATTCAAGAAAGAGTTGACATTAAATGGCGTTGCTGTTCGCAGTAAATTCTTTATTCAAACATATATCATTTCTATCTATGCTGAAAAATCTATCACACAAGAACAAGATGCTATTGATAGCAATATAGAACGCAGCCTTCGCATGCAAATAATTACGCCGTTGGCAACACCAAAAGTAGTGAGCGAAAATATAGAAAATGCTATGAAAGCCGGCTTAGGAAATAGTTATTTACAACACAAAAGTTTAATTGATGAAGTTCGCTCTGTTATTGAAAAATCTGCTGTACAATATCAAGATATCATAGATATTTATTACGCTAAAAACGGCGATTTCCTTTTATTCAAAAATGGAAATGAAATCTATAAAAATGCTGACGGAACATTATTAATAACGGCAATTTACAATATGTATGTCGGCAAAAATCCAAAAGATAAAAAAATAAAATCGGCCTTATTGAAAGGATTTTAGTTGACAATAAAATTGTTTATCTAACTGAACAATATGAAAAAAATTATTTCCATCCTTTTACTTCTTATTCTTGTTTTAATTGGAATTATTTCCTTTAGAACACTTACCGCAACAAATTACCAACGTAATATAAAAGCCAGTCCTGCACCGCAACTTTCCGATTCGGCATTGCTACATTTTCAACAAGCTATTTCTTATAAAACTATATCTTATGCTGATGCTAAAGATTGGGATTCTGTTCCGTTTTTACATTTCAGAACGTTTCTGGAAACAACTTATCCACTCGTACATCAACATCTTGCTAGAGAAATTGTAAATAATTATACGTTAGTTTATAAATGGCAAGGCAGCGACCATGCGTTAGCGCCTTATATTTTAATGGCACATCAAGATGTTGTTCCGATTGAAGAAGATACAAAAAAACAATGGACGTTTGAACCGTTTTCAGGCACCATAAAAGACGGATACATTTGGGGACGGGGCACAACTGACGATAAAATAAATTTGATTTCTATTTTTGAAAGTGCCGAGAAATTGCTTCAGCAAAATTTCCAACCGAAACGCAGTATTTATTTTGTGTTCGGGCATGATGAAGAAATAGGCGGAAACCATGGCGCTGTTAGAGTAGCTAAATTATTCAAGGAAAGAAACATTAAAGCCGACTTAGTTTTGGATGAAGGTGGCATTTTAACGAAAGAAAAAATTCCGGGATTAACGAAACCTGTTGCCTTAATTGGAACAGCAGAAAAAGGTTATCTCACTTTAAAATTTTCTGTCAATAAAAAAGGTGGACATTCATCTCAACCGGAAAACGAAACGGCAGTAGATATTTTAACGAAAGCATTAGTTACTTTACGTGCAAATCCTTTTGAGCCTAAATTTGTAGAAGCTTCTCAAGATTTTATGAAATATTTGGGACCGGAAATGAAATTTCCAAACAATATGGCATTTGCCAATCTTTGGTTGTTTCGTCCATTAGTCGTCAATAAGTTTGAGCAACAAGCTGCCAGCAACGCCATGATGCGAACAACAGCCGTGCCGACAATTATCAATGCCGGAATCAAAGATAATGTTGTGCCCACTTTGGCAACCGCAATCGTCAACTTCCGTTTACTACCGGGCGATTCATCAACCTACATCATCAAAAAAGTACAAGAAATTATTGCAGACAATCGCGTTATTGTACAACCTTATGATGAAAATATTTCTGAAGCATCTGCAACAACACCAACTACTAGCGCAGCATTTCAATTAATTGATAGTGTTGTAAGAAAAAGTTATGATTCGATTTCAACAGCTCCATTTTTATTAATCGGAGCAACGGACTCAAGACATTTTAATCAAATCTCAACTAACATTATAAAATTTAGTCCGATGTTAGATCCTATCGGATTTCATGGTATAAACGAGCGCGTAAGCATAGAAAGTTTTAGGCATGCCATTTGGTTTTACGAACAATTACTTGGTAGTTGTAAATAAGATTTATTGTCTTTTTATTTCGTATAATGCCATCGCTGTTGCTACCGAAACATTATACGATTCAAGTTCTGATTGCATCGGAAGTTTGACAAGTTGATCAACTAATCTCAATATTTCTTTAGAAATGCCTTCATCTTCTGAACCGGCAATTAATGCCAATGGAATTTTTGTAGTACATTCTTGAATATATTTATTAGCTGTTCCGTCTAAACCAAAAATTGTAATTCCGTTATTTTTAATATCTTTTATAGTTGCAGTTAAATTTTCTACTCTACAAACCGGAATTTTGAGCAGAGCACCGGCAGAAATTTTAATAGCTACATCGTTGATGGTTGCACTTTCTTTTTTGGGCAAGATAATAGCGTGAACGCCCATTCCTAAAGCGGTTCTGGCAATAGCACCAACATTTCTGATGTCGGTTATATTATCTAATATAAGCAGTAAAGGATCTTCTCCATTTTCAAAATTAAAATCAATAATTTCTTGTACATTTTGGTATTGGATAAGTGCAGTAAATGCCAATACACCTTGATGATTAGCCTTAGAAAGCGACGTTATTTTTACTTCGGGAACAAATTGATAATGGACATTTTTATCTCGACAAATCTGAATAATTTGTTTGATGATTTCTCCTGATGCATTTTTTGAAATCAATACTTTTTCTACTTGTTGTGTAGATTGTACTAATTCAAGAACCGGATTTCTTCCGGCTATAATTTGTTGTTTGGACATCGAACTTATGCGGATAACTTACAAATATATAAAAAAACTGTCCTGTAGAAACAGGACAGCCAAGATAGTTTTCTAGACCAGTTGGGTATGTACGATCTATTTCTTTAATAAATCTCTAATTTCTGTCAATAATACTTCTTGTGCTGGTGGCGGAGCCGGAACAGCGGCTTCTTCTTTTTTCATTTTGTTAATAGCTTTTATTACTAAAAACATAACAAATGCCACAACAAGGAATGTAATTAATTGAGAAATGAATGCTCCATAAGCAAATACAGGTCCCAATTCTTTAGCTTTATCTAATGCTAAACCATCAGAAGATGCCTTTTGTGTAGCTTCATTTAATCCAATATAGAAATTGGTAAAGTCTTTTCCTTGGATTAATCCAATAAACGGCATTACTAAACCATCAATGAACGCAGTAACTACTTTTCCAAAAGCGCCACCCATTACGAAAGCAATGGCCATATCCACCAAGTTGCCCTTCATGGCAAAATCTTTAAATTCCTTTATCATTCCCATATTTTATAAATTTAATTAATTAAAGATAATGTTTTTTATTTAAATTATTAAAAACTCTAGTTCAAAACTTGTGTCGGCATTTGTGGTAAACTATCTACTGAAGCTGAAACTACTAAAGTTGGAAAGTCATCGTGCAATTGTTTTTTCAAATTTGCATCTTTATTAAGAATTGCTATATAATCTAAGCGTTGTACAATTTCTTCTGCTGATTTTTTATCTCTCGAATACAAGGCGGCAAAATCGTTTGGAAGATTATAAAAACGCATACAGTCTTTCAAATCTTTCAACATCAAATCAATAATTGGTTTTGCTTTATCCTGTGCGCCGGCTCTATAATATAAATCTATCCACTGAACATTCAATATATTAAAGAACGAGTTATTAGGTGAATAATATGGTGCATTCACATATTGGAAATTTTTTCTTGCTTTCTCCAATATTTTTATTGCATCTTCTTTTCGATTTTGTTTTATCAAATCATCTGCAATGCTAAAGTGAACGCTTTTCAACGTATTCATAATTCTTCCTGAATTTTCATCTACGAACATTTCTCGTTCACCTAATCCACCATATTTGAATTTATTCATTACAATATCAAAACTTTTTTGCGTGTTGATGGTATAATATCCACGTTGATTTTGGTCGAACTTGCATGGCACTAATCGAAGAATTTCTCCTTCTTGTAATAAATATTTATCTAAGCCATTGTAGTAAGAAGCATCGACAGTATTAGAGAAACATATTGGTCGGCTCCAATCTCCGGATGCAACCATTGCCAACAAGGCTAAATCATATTTTATTAAACGTGATTTTCCTAAATCCCAAACAATTTCATATACTTCATTATTCTTAAATTGATCTGGTACTACGTTGTACTTCTCGACTGCTTCTTTATTTACTTTTAATTTTAATTTAGTAGTCGGTAAATAATTGACCATCTCCCCTCTTCCGGTTTGTGCTTTAAATTCAGGATTATCACTCAAGATAAATTGCATGATATTTTGAATATCATAATATTCATTAGGATTCGCAAAATTGGATTGATCGTTATATTGAATCATATCTCTAGTACTACCTCTATATTTATCGTTTGTAAAATCTTTATAAAAAGGAATTGGTGCTGATTTATTGGCAGCACGACGTAAATAATCAATATACCAATCTACACCTAACAAACTTAAGTTGACAATGCGAACATCTGTTCGGATGCCTTCTACTTCTTGAGCATACCACAATGGATAAGTATCGTTATCGCCTTGTGTGAATAGGATGGCATTTTGCGGACAACTTTCTAAATAGTTGGATGCAAAATCTCTTGCCATATAACGTCCATGTCGATTATGGTCGTCCCAACCAGCTTTGCCCATTATATAAGGAACAAACAAACATACAATTGTTAGTGCAACTGCTAATGGTAGAGCTGGAACTTTCTTTCTCAAGTAATCAAATAGCGCAATAACAGCTAAGCCTATCCAAATACAATAGGTAAAAAATGATCCTACTAATACATAATCTCGTTCTCTTGGCTCACGTGGCGGTTGATTCGTATAGACAATTAATCCAATGCCGGTAATTAAGAAAAGTAGAGCAAAAGTGATAGTAAGTTTTTTGTTTTTCTCAAACATATATACCAAACCAATAATGCCTAGTAAAAATGGAAGTAAATAAAATTTATTTCGCGCTTTTTCTTTGAGCAATACTTGTGGAATTCCATCTTGTGTTCCACCTAAATGCAGATTGTCAATAATTGGAATACCGCTTAACCAATCGCCATTCATCTTCTCATTACTTGGTGTTCCTTGTAAATCATCTTGTCGTCCTGCAAAATTCCACATAAAATATCGCCAATACATATAGCGCAATTGGTAATGGAAAAAGTATTTCAAGTTATCACCAAAAGTTGGCGTTCCTTGAAATCCTGTCCAATATCTGTATAAAGCTTCTGCACTTTCGCCATCGTTGGTTGGTCCCATTCTTGGAAACAACATTTCATCTTCCGGATTATATTTATAATCCAATTTTTCGCCTTTTACTTCATATCGTTTTGTTTTCAAGTTTGGATAATAATCTTTTCCTGTAACGATATAATCAACCGGACGAGCATTAAATAAAGGACCTTTTACTAAAGCTCTTGAACCATATTGCTCTCTATTTAAATAGGATAACAAACTAAACGGATCTTTCGGTGCGTTCATATTTATCGGTGGATTGGCTGCTGCGCGAATAGGCACAATTGCATAAGTAGTAAAACCAATGAAGATAACTAATAAGCATACTGCCAACAATTGAAAATCGGCGTGCTTAATTTTATTAAAGTAATAAATTGCATACGCTAAGATTCCAAAAAATAAAATCCAAGCAAAAACAAATCCGAAATTAAATGGAAAACCTAAAGAATTTACAAAAAACAACTCGACGCCTCCAGCAATTTTAACAGCCATTTGGACAACTCCGATTTGTACAATGCCCAACATAATTAAGCCAATGATACTTGCTAAAATAAATCCTACAATGCTTGTTTCGTATTTTCTGAAATAATATACAATAACAGCAATTGGTATCACCAACAACGACAACAAGTGAACACCTAACGAAATACCTATCATAAAAGAAGCAAACACTAACCAGCGATTAGCGTGTGGCTGTTCTGCTTCATCATTCCATTTAACAACTGCCCACAATACGATAGAAATAAAGAACATGGATGTTGCATATACTTCTCCTTCAACTGCTGAGAACCACATTGTATCACTAAATGAACAAGCTAATGCTCCAACAGCTCCTGAACCTAAAATAGCTACTAAAGTAGCAGTAGTAATTTCTTCTCCTTCTTTTACGATTAATCTTTTAGCAACTAAAACTATAGTAAAATATAAAAACAAAACACAAAATGCCGACATGGTTGCAGATAAGAAGTTGACCATAACAACAGGATTGCTCGGATTAAATAAGGTAAAAATTCTACCTAAAATCATGAAGAAAGGTGCTCCCGGCGGATGCGCTACTTGCAATTTATAAACGCAGGAAACAAACTCGCCGCAGTCCCACAAACTACCTGCTGATTCCATTGTAGATGCATATTGCCATAAAGAAATAGCAAACACAATAAAGCCTACAATTCCATTAATGCTTTTGTATCGTTTCGTCATTAAAAAAAATTTGCGCTAAAATAGGAAAAATTAGCCGTAATCGTTTTGAAGGTTTGTGAATAAATGCAAATATTAATAATTGAAGCTTAGATGTGAGATGTGAGATGTGAGAT
>JAGQYE010000056.1 GCA_020436225.1 Bacteroidota bacterium
GATGGCTTAGCAATAGATGATTTAACTGTAAGTTTTACAGGTGGAACTGTAGTAAATTGTTCTACACCTACAACTGCGGTTAATGATGTTGTCGCTACAGCTTCAAGCACTACTTCTATTGATGGTTCATTTACTGCCGTTACTGCCGATGCATATTTAGTGGTAATTGATAGCAATGCAACTGTACCTGCACCAACTGACGGAGAAGATTATGAAGCCGGTGACGATATAGGAACGGCAAAAGTTGTTAGCAGTGATGCATCAACTTCTTTTTCAGCTTCAGGTTTAGTACCAAATACTATCTATCATGTTTATGTTTTCCCATATAACAATAGTGGTTGTGTTGGTGGACCAAAATATTTGACATCTACACCGGGAAATGATACAGCAAAAACATTGGCAGAATCTTGTCCTGAACCAAGCGAAAATCCAACCGGATTAACAGTAACTGCAATCGGCGACCATAATATTGATGGAATTTTTAATAGAACTGTACCACCTGCAGACGGATATGTAGTAGTATATAATACTACTTCTAATATTGGCTATCCAAATGATAATCAATCTTATTCTGTTGGTGATTCAATTACTAATGGAAGTTATAAATCAGTAGTTGCAGATATATCTTCAAGTGCAACGGATACAATATTTTCTATAACAGGATTGCAGTCGGGTACAAAATATTATATAGCTGTAATTCCTTTCACTGTATGTGGTGCTGAATTAAATTACAGACGAACAGCATCTTATGGTCAAAATAAATTAGACACAACTACAACCGGAACGCCACCGTTGACAAATTGCGGTCAACCTTCCGGTGTTTCTTATAACTCGCTTGTTTTAGATTCTACAGCAACAACGATTACCTTAAAATTTGATTTGCCGGCAAATGCTGATAGTGTATTGGTTTTAGCAGCAACTTCAAATGTTGGTTTTATAACTATTACTGATGGTGTTTCTTATCCGCAAGGAAGCACAGTAACTTCTGATAATAGCGTAAATGCAACAGTATATTATAGAGGTGCAGAACAAGATTCTATTGTTATTACCGGATTAACGCCGAATACAGTATATAAAGTATTTATAGTAACGATTAAAAATAAAGATTGCTTAAACGGACCAAATTATTCCGGAATTGCAATTAAAACAATCCGAACTGCTGGAAGTGTAGGAATTAGAAATACGAAATCAGAAGCACAATTTTCTATTTATCCAAATCCAAGTAGAAATGGTTTGTTGAATGTGAAATTGGATAAAATACTTAAAGAAGATGCAACTGTTGAAGTAATTGATATGTTAGGAAGGAAATTAAGCATTTCAACATTGGCAAAAGGAACAGAACTTCAAACTATTGATGTTAGTAAATTGGCAAAAGGAACGTATTTATTGAATATCCAATACAAAGGAATCAATAATGCTTCCGGATTTGTTATAGAATAATAATTTAAACCAAAAACATGACTCGCCTTTGAATCTTCAACATTAAATTCAAAGGCGAGTTTCTTGTGTAATAACTTTATGATGAAATATATTTATATAATTATTTTTGCTTCGCTATTTCAAGGAAATTTATTTGCTGATCCGGGAAACTATTACGATGGCATCGACTCTAATCTTACTTGTAGCAGTTTTAAAACAGCTTTATATAATTTAATAAAAAACGACGCTCATCTTCAATATACAAAGATGGATGAAAGTTATAACAGAACCGATTTAAAACCTGCTGAAGCACCAAACACCGGTTTTGTTATTGTGGATAGATATTGCTCTGAAATTCCGAATGGATTAGATTCTTGCAACTTTAGATATAATGATAACACGCCCGGAGTAAGTAGTTTCTGTTTTACTGGAGGCTCTGGCCCATTTTGTCATTGTTATGCTAAAGAACATACTTTCCCTAAATCTTGGTTTGATGGTGATGAATTCATAAAAAGTGATATGCATTTTGTTTGGCCTGCAGATAGTAAAGTGAATGAAAAAAAGAGCAATTTTGCATTAGGTTATGTAGATACCATAATTTTAAATTCATATAATGGCACAAAGGTTGGTACTTCAAATGTTTTATTAAATTTCGGATATAATGATACGACTGTATTTGAACCTGCAGATGCATTTAAAGGCGATTTTGCCAGAGCTTATTTATATGTTGCCACTCGTTATAGTAATGTAATTAATTCGTGGAAATATGATGATAATATCGGTCAGAATGTTATCAGTGATGTTTCTTACACAGGACTTGAGCCTTGGATTTTGAAATTATGTGTAAAATGGCATAAACAAGATCCACCGGATGCTTTTGAGCGAAAAAGAAATGATTCTGTTCAAGCTATTCAAGGTAACAGAAATCCATATATTGATTTTCCGAATTGGGTAGAAAAAGTTTTTGGTGTAGATGGTGATGCACAAAATTGTATCAGCACAGCTTTAAGCTATCAACGAAACTTGGAATTTTCTGTTTATCCAAATCCTACTAATGAACAATTTATTTCGTTAAATTTTCCTGCAATTCGAGATGAAGATACTCAACTAACTATTGTTGATGTTTTAGGTAGAACACAATTTACCCAAACTATAAAAAGTATGGATAAATACACTCGATTAGATATTCAACAACTTTCTAAAGGAATTTATTTTATTAATGTTAATTACAAAGGTGTAAATAACTCAGTTCGGTTTGTGAAAGATTGATAGCTTTCAAGAAATTAAATCCGTATAATCTGTGTTCTAATTTTAATAGAATTTCTGAAGAAAATAGGTGCTTAATCTGTTAAAATCAACACTTATTTGATTTCTTGTAACAAAGTAATATAAGTAGGTAAGTGGTCGCTATAACCGGCATTATAAATGTTGTAATTCCAAGTACGTTTAGGATATCCTTTGTATTTTCCGGTTTTTTGTATCATAAAATCTTTTCGAAAAATACTTCCTTTTAATAAGAAATAGCCATCTTGTTTTTTGTTTAACCATGCTTTAGATAATAAAATTTGATCGAATAAACCCCAAGAATCATTGTGTGCTAAAGTGCCGATTCCTTTGTTGTAATAATTAATCCAAGGACTATAAAATCCGGTTGGTTTGCAATCTTCGGGTTTGGCAACAGCATCTAAATATTTTACTACACTTTCATCTGTAGGATTGTCGTTTAAGTCGCCCATTACAATTATCTTGTAGTTGGGGTTGATGGCTAACAAGGAATCAGTATAATGTCGAATAATTTTTGCTACATAATTACGCATCGGCATGGTCAATTCTTCTCCACCACGTCTGGAAGGCCAATGTCCGACAAAAACATTCATAGTATCTATTTCGTTTAAAACGCCGGTTACCCATAAAACATCACGCGTAGGTTTAGCATCTGCAACCGCATTTCTTAAATCAATAGGAATTGACTTGCTATATAGTAGCTTAAAATATTTCGGATTATACACAAAACCACAATCAATTCCACGTGGGTCGCCGCCATTATAGTGTACAACCTGATAATTTCTATTTTTTAAACTCGGTTGACTAACCAAATCTTTTACCACACTTGCGTTCTCAATTTCTGCAGTGCCCCAAAATGCTAAGCCATCCGGCGAAACATCTGTGCCAATTTGAGAAACAACTTGCTCTAAGTGTTTGACTTTGTCCATGTAAATAGCAGCAGAATAATGATGCTCTCCGTTTGGCGTAAATTCATCGTCAAATGTTTTTGGATCATCAATAGTATCAAAGAAATTTTCTAAGTTGTAGAATCCACCAACAATCACTCTGTATTGTTTTCCTTCTGCGAAAGAAAGGTAATTGATAAACATCAAACCCAAAATGGTAATTGTATATATTGTTTTTTTCATGTTGTAAATGTACAGATTAAAATGATTTTTTAATGTGGAAAATATAGGAACAATTCATTATTTTAAATTGATAAATATATGTACCTTTGTCTGTTACGTTTTTTTAAAAATTATCAAAAATAATACCAATCTCATGATAAAGCACCTACTATTCCTTTTTCTGAATGTTGGTCTGTTATTTAATGTTTTTTCAAGTGTTAAAACAGAACAAGATTCTTCAGAAAATAAAGGAGTTGATACGAATATTAGCAGTGATTCACTTCCCATCCGAAAAGCAAATGAGTTTGTTCCGGTTATTTCATTAGATGATGTTGAAGTGGATGATGAAGCCACTTCGAGTCAAGGCATTTCTCCAATCTTGTCTGCAGGAAGAGATCCATTTTTATCAGCTTCTCTATTTAATTGGGGCTCAACAAGATTTAGAATCAGAGGTTATGGAAGCGAATATTATGATACTTATGTAAACGGCATCCCAACTCAATATTTAGATAACGGATATTCAGGTTATAGCTTGTGGTCAGGTTTAAATGATGTTACTAGAAATAGAGAAAATTCTTTAGGAATTAAACCTTCTACTTTTGCTTTTGGTACTGTTGGCGGCGTTTATGCTATGGATATGCGAGCTGCAAGTCAACGAAAACAATTAAGTGTTACATTGGGTACATCAAATCGTTCTTATGATTTAAGAGGCGGGATAACTTGGGGTTCAGGCATCACCAAAAAAGGATGGAGTTTTGCTGTTTCTATGTTTGGCAGATGGGCAAAACAAGGGTATATAAAAGGAACTTACATGCAAAATATATCCTACTTTGCATCTATTCAAAAAATGTTCAGCAAACAATCGTTGGCACTTACCGTATTTGGTGCACCAACTAAACAAGGTAAAGCATCATCCGCAACTGAAGAAACGTACGAATTGGCAGGTACCAATTTCTACAATCCAAATTGGGGTTATCAAAACGGAAAAGTTAGAAACTCCAGAGAAGAATATAGACATCAACCGGTTTTCATTTTAACACATGAATGGAATCCGAAAGAAAATATGAATTGGATAACAGCAGCAGGATATAGTTTTGGCGAACGTGCATTATCTGGTGTTGATAGATACAACGCAAGAGATCCAAGACCGGATTATTATAAATACCTTCCAAGTTATGTTGATGATTCAACTGTTCAAGCAGAAATTGCAGAGAATATTATGAATAATCCTGATTTACTACAATTTGATTGGGATTATTTGTACGCTACCAACAGCGATACCGCCAATTATCAAACAATAAATAATGTAGATGGTATTGCAGGCAATTCGGTTTCGGGGCAACGTGCAGCTTATGTACTTCGCGATGTAGTTCAAAAGTATCAACGATTTAATTTGAATTCAGTTTATAATGTTACCGTAAAGAATTTTGATATTACTGCCGGAATTTCTTATCAATTTCAACAAACAAATGAATTTAAACGCGTAAAAGATTTATTAGGAGCCGATTATTTTGTGGATGTTGATGAATTTATTGAAGGCGATTCAGGTAAATATTCAGATGCTTCTCAATCCGACTTAAATCACCCTAACAGAGTGGTTACAGTAGGCGATAAATATGGTTATAATTATAATCAAGTAATTCATAGAGCATCTACTTGGGGACAATTTAAAGCCAACTTCAAACATGTCGATTTCTTTACAGGAGTTAATCTTTCTTATACTTCACAATATCGTGTTGGTCTTTATAGAAATGGTATTAATCCGGATAACTCTGAAGGGAAATCTAAATCCATCAACAATTTTAATTATGGCATCAAAGCAGGTGTAACATACAAGATTAACGGTAGAAATTACATTTATGCAAATGGAATGTATGAAACCCATGCACCGTTTTGGAGAAATTTATTTATTGCTAATAGAACTAGCAACGATATCACTGATGATGTTAAAAGCGAAAAAGTTGGCTCTGTAGAAGTAGGTTATATTTTTATACATCCAAAAGTAAAGCTAAGAGCAACCGGATATTTTACACAGTTTAGAGATGGTTCTAATTCAATTGTATTCTATGATGATTATTACGAAAGTTTAAGTAATTATACCATTACAAAAATTGATAAAATTCATGCCGGAGCAGAATTAGGATTGGAAGCAAGTGTTTATAAAGGCCTTTCTGTTTCTTTTGCAGCATCTTTAGGCAAATATTTTTATAACGACAGACAAGAAGTTATCGAGACGATTGATACTGATCCTGATTTTAGAGGCGAAGAAACCGTATATAGTAAAGGTCTAAATGTTGCAGGAACACCTCAAATGGCATTTTCATTAGGCTTTCATTATAGCTCAAAGAAATATTGGTACATTGGAGCAAATGTGAATTTCTTCGATTGGATGTGGGTAGATTATGCACCTTCTCACAGAACAGAAAGAGCAGTTGACGCTTTAGATCCAACTTCAGAACAATATAAAAATATTCTCACACAAGAAAGATTAAGTCCGAAAGGCGAGTGGACATTGAATTTATATGGAGGTTATTCTTGGAGATTAAAATCTACTTTCGAAAATATGAAAGGCAAAAATGCAGGAAAATATTACATCGTCATCAACGCTGGAATTAGTAACTTAACTAATAATAAATCAATCATCGTAGGTGCTAGAGAGCAAATGCGTTTTGATTATGATGAAAAAGATGCGTTTAAATTTCCTAAGAAATATTCTTATTCCTATGGAACTAACTTCTTTGTTAATCTAACCTTTAGAATGTAATTAAATTAGTAAACTTATAATTTATATAAAATGACAAAATTCAGTAATCTATTATTAATAATGCTCGTAGGATTTGCATTCTTTTCTATGACTTCTTGTAGAAAAGATAAATTTGATGATCCGAAACAAATTACCGAAGATCCAAATTTAGATACGATAAGTATTGGTCGCTTAAAAGCAATGTATTCCGGTGGTTCACCCATTACAATTACGGATAGCGTTACAATTGCAGGAATCGTTGTCGGAAACGACATCAGCGGAAATATCTACGAAGAACTTTTTATTGATGACGGCAACCAAGGTTTACCTGTTCTAATTGATAGAAGTGCACTCTACGGCGATTTTCCTGTTGGCAGAAAAATTTATATCAAATGCAAAGGCTTAGTATTAGGTGCTTATGGTGGAATGACGCAGTTAGGTGGATATGCAAACGGCGTTAGTGTTGAAGGAATTCCGTCAGGATTAATCACTAAATATATAGTTAAAGGACCAACAGGCTATAATGTAGATACATTAACGCAAACCATTACCAATATCAATTCCTTAAATGATGCTTATTTAGGCCGCTTGATAAAATTAGTAGATGTTGAATTTGACGATGCCAGCGCAGGCGTTCCTTTCGCAGATATTAACCTTCCTCAACCGGGAACAGGAGAACGTTATTTGAGAACTTGTGCGGCTTTAGGAACTACAATTACTGTAAGAAATAGTGCTTACAGTAAATTCGCTTCATTGAACACACCAAAAGGAAATGGTATTGCGTACGGAATTTATACAAAATACAACAGCGAAAAACAATTATTATTAAGAGATGTTACCGATTTGCAATTAACGAATTTTAGATGCGATGGTTCAAATCCGAATGAACAAACCTTATTCTCTGAAAACTTTAATGGCATATCAGGTAGTAATAATGACGTTTTAAATATTTCAGCTTGGCAAAATATTACTGAGCAAAATACTGCTCTTTGGCAAAATGCAATCTTTGGTTCTGTAAAATGTGCAAAAATAGATTCATATAATGCTTCTGTAGGTCCAATTATTTCTTGGTTAATTACACCGGCGATTAACTTAGGCTCAACTACATCTAAAAGTTTGAAATTCTCATTTGCACCGGGAAAAGCAGATGGTATTACAACATTTAAAGTATTAGTTTCCACAGATTATGATAGAACAAGTACATCTCCACAAAATTTTACATGGACAACTATTGCTGATACAGCTTGCACAACACCAACTTCCGGTTATGGCACTTTAGCGCCATTTAGAACGTTAGATTTAAGTGCTTTCTCCGGTAATATTTATGTTGCCTTTAAGTATGAAGCGACTAAAGTTTCACAATGTACTATTTATGAATTAGACGATGTGAAAGTAAGCGGGTTATAACAATACGATTTAACTATATTAGAAACCACTCTTTATTGAGTGGTTTTTTTTATACTGAGTGAAAATAAATAGACTTATTGAAAATACTGCTATTCCTTAAAATTTGATTCTATAAAATTGAACAACAAATTTTTACTTTTGTTCTATGGAAAATATGCGCTCCGCCAATGAAATTCGTCAGGCATTTTTAGACTTCTTTAAGCAAAAAGAACATCAAATTGTGCCTTCTGCACCATTAATTGTCAAAAACGACCCAACCTTGCTGTTTATTAATTCAGGAATGGCACCTTTTAAAGAATTTTTCTTAGGTACTAAAACTCCAACTCATAAACGAATTGCCGATACACAAAAATGCTTGCGCGTTTCTGGTAAACACAACGATTTGGAAGAAGTTGGCGTAGATACTTATCATCACACCATGTTTGAGATGTTGGGCAATTGGAGTTTTGGCGATTACTTCAAGAAAGAAGCCATTGCTTGGAGTTGGGAATTGCTGACCGATGTATTGAAATTAGATAAAGATAGATTATACGTAACAATTTTTGAAGGTAGTGAATCTGAAAATATTCCAAAAGATACAGAAGCTTATGATGAATGGAAAAAAGTAATTCCCGAAAACAGAATTTTGCTTGGAAATAAGAAAGATAATTTTTGGGAAATGGGCGACACCGGACCGTGCGGACCATGTACAGAAATTCACGTAGATTGCCGTACAGACGAAGAACGCAAAAATATAGATGGTGCTTCTTTAGTTAATGCCGACCATCCGCAAGTTATAGAAATTTGGAATAACGTTTTTATTCAATACAACAGAAAAAAAGATGGAAGCTTAGAGTTATTGCCTTCTAAACACGTTGATACAGGAATGGGTTTTGAGCGTTTAGTGCGTGTATTGCAACAAAAAACTTCTAATTACGATACCGATATTTTTTCGGGAACAATTGCTGCAACGGAAAAAATTGTAAATAAAAAATACGATGGCAGCGATTCTAAAACGGCAATTTCATTTCGTGTTTTAGCCGACCATATTCGTGCTGTTGCGTTTACTATTGCTGATGGACAATTACCATCCAACACTGGTGCCGGTTATGTTATTCGCAGAATTTTGCGTAGAGCCGTTCGCTATTATTTTTCTTATTTAGATAGAAAAGAACCATTGTTGCATCTTTTAGTGCCTGTTCTTGCCAAACAATTTGAACATGTTTTTCCTGAATTGAAAAATCAAGAAACCTTTGTAGCAAAAGTAATTTTGGAAGAAGAAAATGCCTTCTTGAAAACATTGGAAAATGGTTTAAAACGTTTGGATAATATCATTCAAGAATCAACCAAAACGATTGACGGTAAAGCAGCTTTCGAGTTGTTAGATACTTATGGTTTTCCGATAGATTTAACCAATTTAATAGCATCAGAAAATGGATTAAATGTAGATGAAAAAAGTTTTGAAGAAGAATTAAAAAAACAAAAAGAACGCAGTCGTGCAGCAAGTGAAATGAGTGTAGATGATTGGATAGTTTTACAAGATGGAAATTCAGTTTTTGTTGGCTATGATACTTTAGAAGCAAAAGCTGCTTTATTAAAATACAGAAAAATAAAAGCAAAAGGTAAAGAGCAATATCAGTTGGTGTTAAATAAGACTCCTTTTTATGCAGAAAGCGGCGGACAAGTTGGCGATGTCGGAATTTTGGAAGTAGAAAACAATGGAAATACTATTCAACTCAACGTTACCGATACCAAAAAAGAAAATGATTTAATAGTTCATTATGTAGATGAAATTCCTGAATATATAAATGGAAATATCCTGGCAAAAGTAGATGCAGAAATTAGAGAAAAAACTACTATTCATCATTCGGCAACACATTTATTGCAAGCTGCTTTGCAACAAGTTTTAGGAAAACATATCGCACAAAAGGGTTCGTTAAACAACAGTGAATATTTGCGTTTCGATTTTTCTCATTTTGCTAAAGTAAGTTATGAAGAAATTGAGCAAATAGAAAAATTAGTCAACGAAAAAATCAGACAAAATATTCCGGTAGTAATTAAAGAAATGCCGAAAGAGGAAGCCTTGAAATTGGGCGCAATGGCATTGTTCGGTGAAAAATATGGCGATGTGGTTCGTGTTGTGATTATGGATGCAAATTATAGCGTGGAGCTGTGTGGAGGCACACATGTTGGCGCAACCGGCGAATTAGGTTTGTTTAAAATTACTTCGGAAAGTGCTGTTGCTGCAGGTGTTCGCAGAATTGAAGCAGTTTGTGGCGCAATGGCATTAACTTATACAAACAACATTATTCATCAACTCAATGAAGTAAAAGAATCGTTGAAAAATCCGAAAGATATAGTAAAAGCAATTCAATCGATACAAGAAGAAAATTCATCTTTGAAAAAAGAAATCGAAAAATATCAAAACGAAAAAGTTGAACTTGTAAAACAACAATTGCGCACAAAAGTAACCAATAGAAATCATGCAAATGTGTTGTTTGAAAAAGTAGAAGGTGTCAATGCTGAAGGATTGAAAAAAATACAATTCGATTTAAAAAATGAATTTGATAATTTCTTTTTTGTTGCTGCAACAATAATAAACGAAAAGCCTTTGTTGTCCATAATTATTTCTGATGATTTAGTGAATGAACATCAACTCAATGCCGGAAAAATGGTAAAAGAATTATCCAAAGCTATAAAAGGCGGCGGCGGTGGTCAACCTTTTTATGCAACGGCAGGCGGAAATGATAGCCAAGGAATTGACACCGCTTTAAAACAAGCAGAAGAACTTTTCTTAGTACAAACAGCATCAAATTAATGCTTGAATAAATTTTATAAAATGGCTGTTGAAGAAAAATATGAAATTGTTGTTGGTTTAGAAGTGCATGTGCAACTCAACACCAAAACCAAAATTTTTGCTGCTGATGAAGCTGATTTTGGTGCTGCACCAAACACGCACATAAGTCCGATTACGCTTGGATTGCCCGGTGTTTTACCTCGATTAAATGAAGCTGTTGTAGCAAAAGCCATTAAGTTAGGTTTAGCATTACAATGCACCATAAATAAAGAAAATCGCTTTGCACGCAAGAATTATTTTTATGCCGATTTACCTAAAGGCTATCAAATTTCTCAAGATCAATTGCCGATTTGCGAACATGGTTTTGTAGAAATTCAACTTCCAAATGAGCGAAAAAAGATTGCCTTAACTCGTATTCACATGGAAGAAGATGCCGGAAAAAATAATCACGAGTTAGACCCAAACTTTTCGTTAATCGACTTAAATCGTGCCGGTGTGCCATTGTTGGAAATTGTATCAGAACCGGATATTAGAAGTAGTGATGAAGCTTTTGCTTATGTTACTGAACTCAGGAAATTAGTGCGCTATTTGGATATTTGCGATGGCAATATGGAAGAAGGTTCAATGCGCTGTGATGCCAATGTTTCCGTGCGTTTGAAAGGAGAGAAGTCGTATAGAAATCGTGTGGAAGTAAAGAATATGAACTCTATTCGAAATGTAAAACGTGCGATAGATGTAGAAGTGCAACGCCAAATTGATATTTATGAAAATGGCGGAACGATAGAACAAGAAACGCGCAGTTTTAATCAAGCAGATGGCACAAGTTTTTCATTACGCACTAAAGAAAACGCACACGATTATCGTTATTTTCCTGAACCGGATTTGCCAGCGGTTTCTATTTCAGATGAAATGTTGAATGAAGTAAAAGCAAGTATGCCGGCATTGCCAAACGAATTACAACGTCTATTCGAGAATGAATACAAGTTATCTGAGTATGATGCTCGCTTGTTGACAGAAGAAAAATCAACGGCAGATTTTTTCTTACAATTATCAGACCATACAAAAAATTATAAGTCGGCTTCCAATTGGATAAATAATGAAATTAAATCTTATTTAAATGAAAACAATTTAGCTCTAAATGAGTTAAATATAGAACCAAAACAAATTGCGGAAATTATACAGCTTTGTGATGATGATATCATTAGTTCTTCCAATGCAAAATTGATTTTTAAAGCTATGATGGATGGCAATATTGCATCAGCAATTGCAATTGCAGAAACGATGAATCTGATTCAAACAAGTGATGCGGATGAAATGACAAGTTGGATAGAATCGGTATTGCAGAAATTTCCGGATAAAGTAAAAGAATATCAAAAAGGAAAAAAGGGGAATATCAATTTATTCTTAGGAGAAATTATGAAACTTTCTCGCGGAACTGCAGACCCAAAGAAAGTAAAAGTTATGCTTGAAGAAAAATTAAAATAAATCAATAAAATCTATTAATATGAAAATTAAATCAATACTATTAATGTTTGCCGTTGTGTTTGCCATGATGAGTTGTAAAAATTTCAATGGCTACACTATCTCAGGAAATATTAAAAATCCAGATGGTACAAAAGTATTTTTAGAAGATATAACAGCAGTTCCTGTTGTTACCTTAGATACTACAACTGTTTTGAATGGTGTTTTTACAATAAAAAATTATTCAGAAAATGGTATTTATAGATTGCGTTTCGGACAAGATATTAAGAACTCAATTTTCTTATATATTGAGAAACGCGACAAAATAGAAATTAATGCTGACTTGAATAATATTAACGCTTATTCAGTTAAAGGCAGCAAAGGTTCTGCATCCATTTTAAAATTGAATAATGATATCATACCATATACAACGGCATTAGATTCTACAGCAGCAATTGCCAATCGTGCACCTGTTGAACTTCGCGATTCATTAGCACAAAAATATTTGGAAGCTAAGAAAAATTATGTTCATTTTATTAAGGCATTTATCGAAAATGAACCAATAAATGATGTGGCTTGCTTTGCTTTAAATTATCTTGGTGAATTTAGTCAAGATGAAATTCCTTATATTATTGATAAAGTAGAAATATTTCATAAAGCTGCGCCAAAATCAAAATTAATTGGTATGTGGTATGCAGAAACTCAAAAATATCAACAAGCCATAGAAGAGCAAAATCAAGGAGGCATTGCTGTTAATACTCAAGCACCCAATATTATTTTAGAAAATCCAAATGGCGATACCATACAATTGAAAAATTTACAAGGAAAAATTGTATTGCTTGATTTTTGGGCGTCTTGGTGTGGTCCTTGTCGCCAAGAAAACCCGAATGTTGTAAAAATATATGAAAAATACAAAGACAAAGGTTTTGATATTTTTTCTGTTTCTTTAGATAAGCGAAAAGATAAATGGATGGAAGCTATTAAGAAAGATAAGTTGAGTTGGAAAAACCATGGATGTGATTTTATGAGTTGGAATTCTGCTCCGGCTCAAGAATATGGAGTGCAAGCCATTCCGGCTACTTATTTATTAGATAAAACCGGAAAAGTAATTGCCAAAAATCTTCGTGGCGAAGAATTAGAATCAAAAATTGCTGAGTTGTTGGCAAAAGAAACGCAACCTTAATTAGTCATTTCTATAGAATAAAAAAAGAGTTGCTTTATGAACGAAGCAACTCCTTTTTTTTATGCGCATTTATTCTTCTAAATAACCAAATTTTCCTCTATTAAAATCATCAAACGCTTGAAGTAATTCTTCTCTTGTATTCATAACAAATGGACCATGTGCTGCAATAGGTTCATTTATTGGTTCGCCACTCAATACTAATACTAAGGCATCTTCATCTGCTTTTATAGAAAACGATTCACCTTTGTTTTCCATTAATGCAAAATAGTTGGTCGGCACTTGTTCTGTGTCATTAATTATAATAGAACCTTCAATCACTAAAAGTGCTGTATTGTAGTTTTCAGGAAATTGTAATGGAAGTGATGCACCTTTTTTTAATCGAACATTATATAAATGAATTGGTGTGAAAGTGCTTGCATTGCCTTGTGTTCCTTCGTAATTTCCTGCAATCACTTCAACGTAGCCATTTTCGTTTTGCAAGGATACTTTTTGCATATCTTTTTGCAAAAGTGTTTGATACTTTGGCGTGCTCATTTTATCTTTTGCCGGAAGATTTACCCATATTTGCGCCACTTGAAAATCGCCACCTTTTTTACTCCATTCTTTTTCATGAAATTCTTTATGTAAAACGCCACTTGCGGCAGTCATCCATTGTACATCGCCTTCTCCAATTATGCCGCCACCACCATGACTATCGTGATGTTCTACTTTTCCCTTGTACACAACTGTAACGGTTTCAAACCCACGGTGTGGATGCACACCAACGCCACGTGGCGTTTCCGTTGGCTCAAAATGAAATTTTGAATTATAATCTAACATAATAAATGGATTCATACGTTGCATAGTTGTTCTTGTTGAACCCGGAATAAAATTGTGCACTCTAAAGCCATCGCCGACATAATGTGGTTGACGTGGTGCCATGATAAATTCTACATTTCTTGTTTTCATACCTAATTTTTATACAAAATTAAATAGAGAATAAAGGCTATGCATTGATGTATGATAAGTAGTATTATTTCTGCTTTTGTGCCAATTCTTTTCTCACGCGACTTAAACTTTCCGGCGTAATACCTAAATACGATGCTACTAATGTTTGTGGAACGCGCCATAAAATATCAGGATACATTTTTATAAAATGTAGATAGCGTTCTTCTGCCGTAGCACTTAATAGTTGAGTGATTCTGGTTTGTAAATGTAAGATGTGATTATGTAAAAGCTTGTTGTTGAATTCTAAAAAGGCAGGGCTCACTTTTGATAAATGTAGAATAAATGCTTCATCCAATAGAAGCACAGTTGTATCTTCTAATGCTTGAATGAAATAGGAGGAAGGTTGCTTGAAATATTGACTTCCACGATCAGAAATAAACCAATTTTCAGGTGCAAATTGGATAATATGTTCTTTTCCTTTACTATCAATTGAAAATTGTCGAAGCAAGCCATGTTCTACAAAAAAAGTATGTTGGCAGATGTCGCCTTGTTGCAATAAAAATGTTCCTTTTTCCACAATTTTTGTCACACATTTTTGCACAATATGCTCAATCATTGCTTGGTCAATTTCAATATTAGATGTAAGAAAGTTGGTAAAACGGAAAGAATTCATTGCTTGAATTTAATAGAATATTTCCTTAATGGAATAGATTTTTATTACATTTTATAATGAAATTTGGCATATTAATTGTTTATCTTGGAGTATAAATTAAATTTGTACTTAAATAAAAAATGAAATTATGAAACATCTTCTTTTAGCTGCATTAGCTTTATGTTTTTTCTTAGACAGCAATGCACAAGTATCGGTAAATGGCGTAAATGTGCCAACCACGCTTAAGACATCCAGTTCTTCGTTGACGTTAAATGGCGCCGGCGTACGTAAAAAAGCATTTTTCAAAGTTTATGTTTTAGGACTTTATCTTCCTCAAAAGAGCAAAAATATAGATGAAATGTTGAATGCTAATAATGAAATTGCAGTTCGTTTAGAAATAACTTCAGGCGTAGTAAACAGCGATAATATGTCTGAAGCCATTATTGAAGGTTTTGAAAAATCTTTAAACGGAAATATAGCACCGATGAAATCACAAATAGATAATTTTATTTCCATTTTCTCTAATGAAAAAATTAAAGAAGGAGATGTGTTTATTTTAGATTATGCTCCTAATGTTGGTGTAAAATCTTATAAAAACGGAAAATTATTAGCAACTACAGCGGGCGAAGCATTTAAAGATGCCTTGTTTAATATTTGGTTAGGCAAAAATCCGGTAGATGCAAATTTGAAAACAAAATTATTAGGAAACTAATTCAACTATTCTTCTTCAAATAAAAATATATGAATGCTGTCAATTGTTGGCAGCATTTTTATTTTCGAGGCGTTAACTCATTAATTTTATGATTTGGTTTTATGGTAAGTCCGGAACCATTATTTTGTTGAAATAATGTTTGTTTATTTTGGAATAAACGATTTCCTGAATCCGAATCGGCATTATCTTTTCTAACGAATAATTCATTCTTAGGTTTGTCGAATGGATTTCTTCCTTCATCTCTCGGAATTAATTCATTGTTTTCTTCAAATAATTTATTCGACATAAATAATACTCTTTTGGCATTGCGCGCAATTAAACCTTGCGTAGGATTGTATGCGCCTTCAATACCTTCAAAGGCAACCGGAGCTACTTGTTCTAAGCGTAAATTGTCGGCAAATTGTGCTGTATTGTTGTTGATTTTTGATTGATAATCGAAATATTTGTTTATGATATTTCGCACATAATTAAAAGGCTCTTGTCCACGGCAATAACCATATTTCACCACCGGATCTCTATAAAATCTCGGGTTTGATTTATATAACATAAAATACTCAACCGAGCCGTCCCAACGATCTTTAGGATATCCATTTTTTGCGGCTAAGCGAGCGGCATCTTGTACATGCCCCGGACCGGCATTATACGATGCCAAAATAAATTTTATGCGTTGCGTAAAATCAGGAATATCTTTCCATATATCTTCCAACTGCTTAAGATAATCGGTGCCGCCTTTTATATTGTTGCTTGGATTATAAACCTGACTCGTAGAAACGCCAACTTGACGAGCTGTTCCCGGCATCAATTGCATTAAACCTTGTGCGCCACACCAAGAGCGCGCATTAGGATTAAATTTAGATTCTTGATAAATAATAGCGGCAATTAATCGCCAATCCCAATGCATTTTTTTTGCATATTGCTGAATGATGGCATCGTAATGAGAAATCATACCTTGTTGTAATTCTGCTTCTTCATTATAACCAAACTGAATATGTTTATTTTCATTAAAATATTTAAAGTACAGGTTGCTATATGTTTTTTCTTTTTCAAATTGAGTAATCCATCGATTGATGAATTGTAATAATTCCGGTGAATTTTTGCGCACAGCCCAATGTAATCCTTCTTTTTTTCCAATTATGGTGTTGACATCTAAATTCTCAAAATAAGATTGATTGACTAATGCAATATCTTTGTTGGCAATAGTATAATCAATTTCGCCATTGGCAACCGCTTCAATGATGTCGTCTGTTGTTCTGCCATCCGGTAAAATGCGAACATCAAGGTTAATTCCATTTGAATCAGATAATTCTTTTAAATGTTGATAATAAATTGAGTTTTCTGAAACATAAATTATTTTATTTTCTAAATCTCGAATAGAACGAATCAGAGTATCTGTGGCTGCTTTATTCGAAGGATTGTTAATTATGGGATTTTTATTTCGTTGCACAACAACTTGTTCGATGTCTCGATATGGATTTGTTATAGCAATTTGATGTTTAATTTTTTGATTACTTAAAAAGCCATTTCCGATGATGTCGCCTTTTCCTTCGTTGAGTAAGTTAAATGGACTTTCGCCTTCTTTTGGTACAATGAGTTCTAATTTTACACCTAATGCTTGAGCAAGTTGTTGCATGAGTTCATAATCAAAACCTAAACGTTGTCCTTTATAAATAAAATAACCAATGGAATTGTATTCTAAAATTACGCGAAGTGTACCTCTTTGTTTTATGTCATCAATATCAAAATGAACAGTTGGTTCAGAAATAGTATTTTTCTTATCTTGATAATCAGCCAACCATTTCGTTGCCAAAAATGCTACGATTGTAAATGCTGTTAAGATTATCCAATTGCGTGTTGTATTCATTGAAAAATAACTTTCAATTTAAAAAAAAGAAAATACTAACTCAAATATCTAAATTGAAACAATTAAAATTAAATTTTTATGCGTAAATTTTGTTATTCTAAATTGAGATTATGGACACAGATGATATCTTAGATGAAAAAACGTATGAAACCAGAAAATTAATTGCTGCTACTTTTATTCAACGTTCGTCAGCCTTTTTGCTTGATGTAATTTTGTTTTTTATTTTAAGTTATGGCTTCCATAAATTATTAAGATTAGCTCCATATTATATTCAATTTCTGACAAATTATTGGATGCAACTTTTGATATTGATTGCACTTTATTATATTTACTTTGATGGCGGAGAAAACAATGCAACGTTAGGCAAACAAATTATAGGAATTCGACTATTAAATGAACAAAAACAGGCTGTTTCGTATTTTGTTTCTGCTCAACATTTTTTTAGTTCAGTGATTTTGTTTTTTGGATATTTTATTCAATTAGGAAATGAAAAACGCCAAACTTTAGCGGATAAATATTGCAAAGTGTTGGTGGTAAATGTATAATAAGTTGTCTGTTAAAGTAAGCTATCTTCTAATGCTTCTTGTTCTAATCTAACAAAATTCATTCCTTTTTGATATTCTCTGTCGAATAATTTTAAGAGTTGTTTGTAGGCAAAAACATTACTAATCCAATCCACATTATTGACATCAATAATCACATATTTTTGTTCCGGATTTTGTTTGAAGAATTCGAAATACATACGTTCTAATCGATTCAAATAAATGCGCGAAATATTTTGCTCATATTCACGACCGCGTTTTTTGATATTGCGAATCAGTTGGTCGGTTTCAGCATGTAAATAAAAAATTATTTCAGGCTTTGGTAATTTCTTGTTGATTTGGTCGAAGAAATGTTTGTACAATTTATATTCTTGCTTGGATAAATTTACTTTGGCAAACAACAAACATTTTTGCAGCATATAATCGCTTACCGTAAAATTGGAAAAAATATTTGGTTCACTGAAAATTTGAGTAAGCTGCTGATAACGTTCAATTAAAAAAGAAATTTCAACTTGCAAGGCATATTTGCTGTTGTTTTCGTAAAATTTTGGCAAATATGGATTGTCTTCAAACGCTTCCAAAATCAGTTGACCATTAAATTCTTCAGAAAGCAAGTTGGCAAGCGTTGTTTTTCCTGCGCCAATATTTCCTTCTATTCCGATGAATTTATAAATCATAGTTTCTGACGTTATTTCGCCGACTTAAAAATACCAACTTTTAAATCATCTATACAGTTTTTTGTCAACGTATCAATATTTTCGTTCAAAACAGGATGTATCAATGTTTTGTCCATTTCACACAAAGGTTGTAAAGTGAAATTTCTTAAATGCAATCTTGGATGTGGAATGATGAGATTTTTTGCATTTAGAATTATATCATCATAAAATAAAATATCAATATCTATAGTTCTCGGAGCAAAATTATGCTTGTTTGTTCTGCCTAATTTTTTCTCTATTTTTTGAAGTGTTCTTAATAGTTGAAACGGCGTTTGATAAGTGAGAATTGCAATCGCCTGATTCAAATAGCTTGTTTTGCTTGATTTTCCCCAAGCTTCTGTTTCATATATAGAAGAGATTTGAGTTATGTTCCCAACTTCTTGTTGTAAGAAATAGCGAGCTAATAATAAGTTTTTAAAACGAAAACCTTTGTTGGAGCCCAATAGCAAATAAACCTGATGCAATTTGAATATTTTTCCAATAATAACAACTATTTTTGAACTTTCTTATTTATAAAATCAACAATTATATGAAAACATTCTTGAAAACTTTCTTTGCTTGTTTGTTTGCTATAGCATTCGTTTTTCTATTCTTCTTCATTTTTGTTGGAGGAAGTTTGATGAGTGGTGGCGAAAGAACACCAACAGTAAAAGCCAATAGCATCTTAAATCTTACGTTGAAAGGAGAAATAACGGACAGAGCATATAACAATCCATTTAGAAACATCAGTCCGACTTCTGCGCTCACAGGCTCCATTTCAGATGCGTCAACAATTGGATTATTTGAGTTAAAAGAAGTATTGAAATATGCGAAATCAGATGATCACATTAAAGGTATTTTTTTAAATGTAGATGATTTGGTGGCAAGTCCGGCAACAATGTTTGATTTGCGCAAGTCTTTGGAAGAATTTAAGAAATCAAATAAATTTATTTACGCATATTCAGCTTATTCACCTGAAATAAATTTAATGTTGAATACACTTGCCGATAAATTTTATTTTAATCCGGTTGGCTCTTGCGAATTCGATGGCTTTGCAATGCAAATGGATTACATGAAAGGTTTGATGGATAAATTAGGAGTGGAGTTTAAGATTTTTTATGTGGGCGAATATAAAAGTGCTACCGAAGGTTATAGAAGAACAAATATGAGTCCAGAAGATAAATTGCAACGCACAGAATTATTGAATGATATTTCTTCAGACTATTTAAGTGCACTGCAAAATGACACTAAAATTTCTGTTGATTCACTGAAAGCTTTGCAAAATAATTTGTCCATTATGAGTGCAGAAGAAGCGCTGAAATACAAATTAGTTTCCGGATTGAAATACCAAGATGAAGTATTAGATGAGATAAAAACAAAATTGGGATACAAGAAATCGGAAGACTTGAATATGATTTCATATAGTAACTACAATAAAATTGTCCAATCAAAATCTAAAGATAATGCAGATAATAAAATTGCCGTTATTTATGCCGAAGGTGTTATAAACGATAGTAAATCAGATGATGGCGTAATTGGTGGCGATGCATATATCAAAATTATTCAGCAAATTGAAAAGGATGAAAATGTAAAAGGAGTGGTATTGCGCGTCAATTCTCCGGGAGGAAGTGCTTTTGCATCTGACCAAATTTATCATGCTTTAGAAAAATTAAAAACAAAAGTTCCGGTGGTAGTTTCAATGGGCGATTATGCGGCTTCCGGTGGCTATTACATTTCTTCTATTGCTAATAAAATAATTGCACAACCCAATACATTGACCGGTTCTATTGGTATTTTTGGTATGATTCCAAATATTCGCAAGGCACTAAATGAAAAAGTAGGTGTTACGTTTGATGAAGTGAAAACAGCTGAACATGCGAATTATTTGAATATGGTAAATGACTGGGACGCTTTGGAAACTTCAAAAATGCAAGAACATATTGAACAAGGTTATGCCATATTCTTAAATAGAGTTTCAAAAGGTAGAAAGATGGATACAGCAGCTATCAACAAGATTGCCAGAGGTCGAGTTTGGACAGGACAAGATGCTTTGAAAATTGGCTTAGTAGATGAGTTAGGAGGTATGGAATTAGCCATAAAACGCGTGAAAGAATTGGCAAAAATAGAAGAAGCATCAATTCAAACATATCCAAAAAGTAAAACAGTTATGGAAAGTATTTTAGGGCAATTAACAGGACAAGATGAAGATGCACAATCGAAGATGATGAAAAACTTGACGCCTCAACTTTTGTATTTGAAAAAGATTGAACAAATCCAAGCATTAGGTATTTATCAATACAAAATGCCTTATGATATTACGATAAAATAATAAGATTTTTTCTGCAGAGTCTCTTGAAAGGACTCTGCGAGTAACTATAAATAATTTTGTTTTTGTCGGTGAGGACACAGACCGATAAAGAAGAATATTACGATAAGATAAAAAAAAAGTGCGGCTGCCAAAGGCAGCCGCACAAACACCATGTTTGACTTTAAGAATTAAACAAAATCTGTCTTTACGATTTGATATTGCTTAATATTTTCTGAAATGAATCATAGTTTTTTAATCCACTTAAATTAGGATCAGTTGTTGCTTGTTCTTTGTTGTTGAAACCGGCATCTACAGCCTCTTCCAAAGCTTTTAATGCTTGATATAAATCGTTGTTTTGTGCTAATGCGCAAGCATAATTGTATTGCATTTTAGCATAAAGCGGAGCGTAGTTCGCTTTTTCTTTGTCGGAAAAAGTGTTGTACGTGTTCAACCAAACGCTGATGGTTTTGTCGGCATTTTGGAATTGTTTGTTTTGAATGTACTTCGTTGAAAGGTCATACATTTGTTGAGAGTACGTTTCAAATTGAGCAACATTTAATGCCGGTTTTGCGAATGATAGCAGGCAAAGGCTTCCCAGTGCTATCCATAATGATAACTTTTTCATGTGTTTAAAATTTTAAGAATTAAGAAATGGTTTATTTAATTAGTAAAAGAAATTCTTTTTTAGTTTGGTTAATCAATAGGTACTAAGTTTCCATTTACCATCCTGAAGATATAATGTTCTCTATGTAATCGGCTTTCAAAAATATCTTCTAACGAATCGTTATTTTGGTCCTGTTCATCAATATTAATATCAATACCTTCATCGTTTTCTAATTTGTCGCGTACAGCATCTAATTTTTCTTGTGCTTTTTTCAATTCTTTCTTCAAGTTTTTATTGCCTTGAATATTAATAACGATACTATTAGAGTCTGCTTGAATATTTATTTTTTGAGCTGTTGGTGGTGTCGGTGGTGTCGGTGGTGCCGGCGGCATTGGTGGAATTGGTGCAAATTTAATATTATCCCAGTTGAATGAAATGGCGTTTAAATCAATGTAATCTTCAGTTTTGTCATCCCAGCGAATCACCTTTCCTTCCGGCACAAATACTTTTAATCTTAATTTTTGATTTCTATACTTGTTGGTTTGTTTATCGAAGTCGATATACGGATCGATAATGAGTCTATTGCCTTTTTGTATAATATTATGTCGAATTAAAGAGGCATTTTGCAATGCTTCATTTTTATCTTTTCCATTAGAAGCAAATTCTTGAACAACAGAAAATGAATCATTTAAACTTGGATATATTTCTATTTCAATCGGAAACATAAAATCTTCATTTGTAGTAATGAATTCAATCAAGTCGGTACTACCATGGATACCGAAGTTGACTTCATCATAATGCTTGTCTAACATTGTCGGATTAATGGTTAGTTGTAAGGTATCTAAACTATTAGCATTATTTAATGCAAATGTTTGATTGAATTTTTGTTTTACGTTAACAAGTTGTTTGGCATGATATCCACTGATATTTACCAATAAAATTCCAAGCAAAAACAAACCTAATAATGGTAACACGATTTGTTTGCGCAATGGCTTTGTGTTTTTAGAAAGTAAATGTATTAATGCCACAACTCCGATAATAACAGGAATTATACAGATTAGCAAACCGCCAATTCCAAACATCCAGCCATCAGCATTGTTGATGAAGAAAAAGTGATTTACAAATGGAATTCCAAAAATGGACATTAAGCCAACCACAAATGCTGCAATAAGTAAACCAAGTATTACAGCTCCTCCAACGAGTGCCAACAAAATTCCTCCTAATCCTAAAATGATTTTGAAAAATAATTTGACGAAAATGCCTATAAATGCTACTATTTGACCTAAAACTCCTTTTCCGTTTTTGTTGACATTGTCAGAAACTTTTGTGAATTCATCTTTCACTTTCTTCTCTATATTACTCAAGTTAATTTGCTCTCCACGCATTTCCAATTTCTGTGCGGAGGTTGTAGCTTCAGGAATAGCAATCCAAAGAATTAAGTAAATTAAAAATGGAGAACCAAAACCTACGAATACCATTATAATAAAGGCTAATCGCATCCAAACCGGATCGTTGATACCGAAATAGTTGCTAATACCGGAGCAAACACCGGCAACTAAAGCATTGTCCTGATCTCGATACAATCTTTTGCCTTTTCCAAAAGAAGTTGAATATTGAGCCGTAGTATCGTAAGAAGTTCCTTTATCACTTACTTGTTTGTCATCTGTATCTTTATCTTCAAATTCTTCCGGTTTTCCCATATTGTTGATAGCTGCATTTGCATCTTCAATGGTGATAATGTAATTTTTTCCTTTTGATAAAAATATTTCAGCAAATCTTGATTTGATGTCGCTTAATATTTCATCTTTTCCTTCTTCATTTTCGTAAAATTTTTCTAACGAATTAAAATAAGAAAGGAGTTGCTCATAGGCATCTTCGTTGATATTGAAAATCTGCCCGGCTAAGTTGATATTGAAAGTCTTTATCATGACGTTTATTTTTTTATTAATTGGATTTATGATTTTTTATTGAATATTGTGATTATCTATTTTAATGAAATTGCTCGTTTTTTCTACAGCATCGGATAATTCATTCCAAGTAACTTTTAACTCTTCGATAGCGGTTTGTCCATCTGTTGTTAATGTGAAATATTTTCTTGGCGGTCCGGATGTAGATTCCTTCCATTCATACGTTAATAATCCCGCGTTTTTTAGTCGAGTTAGCAACGGATATATGGTACCTTCCACGACTAACATATTGGCATTTTTTAGCGAATCGATGATGTCTGATGCATACACTTCGCCTTTGGATATGATGCCGAGAATACAAAATTCAAGGATGCCTTTGCGCATTTGAACTTTTGTGTTCTCAATACTGAAAGCTGATGTTTGTTGATTTCCCATTTTTATTTTTTTAGCGTTAAAGCGTATCTAATTATTTTGTGAACTGAAATTTTAAAGAATAGATTTTTCCGGGAATTGGTTTTGTTGAATACGTTGAGTGCTCAATAAATTTTACAACTTCTTCTTTTGCATCATCGTCATCACTGTTAATATAAGTGATGTAAGCTGCTCCATTTTCTTGTAAAATGTAATCCACATCTACAGAAATACTTTTGCTGCTTGTTTGAGGCTCAACTTCGCTTTTAATGGAGTTGAAATCCACTCTTTCAACAAGCATTTCCTTTTGTTTTTCATAAATGCATTTATTATTTTCTGCATTGGCTGTGGTCATGGTTGCAGTTAACATTCCTGTTGTTAGTGCTGCGATAATTAAATTGTTCATATTTTTTGATTTATTAGATTACCAAGTAACTTACAATGCAAAGATAAGTACAAAACATTGTATTATGCAATACATAGTAGTAATATTTAACATTTAAAATTATAAATAATTGGTTATCAATAATAGAATTTTTTTATTTTTTGTTATATTTTATGAATAATAGAGTTAAATAAACAGAATTTGATGTATTTTTGATTAATGAAATATGCGTTTTTGAAGCCCATTTTTAGTTTTTTGCTGATTTTTCAGACTTTTTTTGGATTTTCAGCTGTAGATGTCAATAGTTCACCTTATGATGTTGTCTATAATCATGCGCATTTCCTTAATAAAAATACTTATGATGAACTGCAAGCGGCAGAATCTTTTCAAATCCCGAATAAAAAGAAGCGAATTGAAGCAGCCAAACAATTATATGATATATTTTCCGGTAAAGGAATAAACATAAAATCTATATTAAAGAAAACGCCGGATAATCCTAATTATATTGATTCTACAAGTCATCGATCAATTTATTATTTAGATGAGAAAATTCCACAGGTTTATGTAGAAAAAGTGGGCGATAAATGGTATTACTCAGCAGCAACAGTGGAAGCATTACCGGAAATCCATAAAAAAGTTTTCCCATTTGGTACCAATTTTTGGGCTAATTGGTTTCCGTTTCATCAAGAAGAAGTTTATTTGAAATTGCATCCTTGGCAATGGATAGGCATTGGTATAATTATAGTTGCATTTTTGCTTACTTATTATCTTTTAAAAACTGTTATTCGTTTTTTATTTCATCGAATTATTTTTAAACGATACGCAAAAGAAATACAAGATTTAGAAAAATTAAAATCGATAGCCAATTGGTTTTCGCTTTGGATTGGTTTCACAGTTTTGCAAACATTTATTCCTACTTTATTTATCTCACCAAGGTTTTCGTTGCTAATTATCAATGGAGTGAATTTTGTGGCAGCTACTATCATCGTTTTGGTGGTTTATAAATTAGTAGAACTCGTTATTTTTTATGTTCAGAAATATGCTCAAACTCAAGAGACAAAATGGAATGAGCAGGTTGTTGCTGTTGTACAAAAGTTTATTAAATTTTTGATTGTATTTATTGGTCTGTTTTATATCTTAAATACGTTGGATGTCAACTTAGCCACACTTATTGCCGGTTTGTCCGTCGGTGGTTTGGCATTGGCATTGGCTTCGCAAGATACCGTAAAAAACTTCATTGCATCGGTGATGATTTTTGCCGACAAACCTTTTAAGATAGGAGATAACATTCGATTAGAAAATGATAAGTTTGAAGGTATTGTACAAGAAGTTGGTTTTCGTTCTACGCGAATTAAAACTGCAGATGATTCATTGGTTTATATTTCGAATGCTAAATTAGCCGAAATGATTATCGACAATAAAGGTGCGCATATCTATAAGAAATATAAAACAGATTTGATTATTTCGTACAACACGACAACAGTAGTTCTTGAAAAATTTTTAGAAGGCATCAGAAATATTTTATTTAAACATCCGAACGTCAGAAACTCCACTATCAATGTGTTTGTATCTAACTTAACTGATAAAGGTATTTCAATTACCATTTCGTTTTCATATAACATTTATAACGTCAAAGAAGAAATACAATACCGCGAATTTATTTTAATGCAGATATTAAAATTAGCTGATGTATTAGAAATAAATCTCTTCGAGAATATTCAACATTACCTTGCTAATGCAGAAGTAACCAAAAACCAACTCAACACAGAAACAATAAACGAAAGAGTTGATAAATTTTTCGTTGACTTTAACTCGCAGCTTACTAATAGTAATAAATCTTAATGCTTCCCAAACTTTACTTTGAATTTTTTAAATTGTAAAGAAAAAATATAAGTTGATGTATTAGTGTACTTAGTGTCTTAGTGGTAAAAATATTTTTTGACTTTATTTTATAAAAGAAAACGTTTGTATATTCAATGAAAACAAATGAGCATTTTTGTAACATGTAAACTACAATAAATATTAATAGTTTGGATTGGTAAAATTAAAGTGAGAATTAATCAGCATAAATGTAAAATAAAAAACTAATAAGGCTTCAATATCATCAATAAAATAATAATGATGAAAATTACATTTTCGATGCGTTCGTAAAAGAATAATTTTTTAGCCAAAACATAATATTCTTCAGGAATATCTTCACCTTCATAATTTTTTAAAAACTCTTTTATCGGTTTTGATTTCGGTGCTAAAACAAGTGGACCGAAAGATAAAGCAACCAAGAATAATGTCAATGCTGTAACATACCATTTCATCTTAAATAATGCCGGATTGATTGTGCCCATACCTAAACCACTTAATAACAAAAGTGTGCCGCCAATCATCACGAAAATATGCAAGCGATTGCGAATAAAATATGCGTGCCGCAGTTCTTTCATATTCTTTGCTTTGGTAACAATATAAATCATCACGAAACCCGGACCTAATCCTAAAATAGCAGAAAGGATATGAATAACAAGCAGCAGTTTATAAATAATTGCAATCATTACTTTTAATTAAATTGTGCATTAATATTTTTTATTTCATTAATGCCTTGCGAATTTTATTGCACTTGCTTTTCAATGCGTTTGTCCGGAATTACCCAAAGCATGGCTACTAATGCATAAAAAACAAAACTAATTATCGGATTGTAAAAAGCAACAATAATTCCGGCAATATACAGAGCAATAGATGCATATTCTTTCTTGATATTACTTAATGCTTTTCCTATTGTTGAATCTTTACCTTCATTTTTCAGTGCTACTTTTACCAAGATAGCATACACGCTTGCCGCTAAAAACAAGACCACACCATATAGGGCAGCCGGAATACTTGCATCATGAAATTCGCCGACCCAAGCCGTAGTAAATGGAATTAAGGAAAGACTAAATAATAAAGCCAAATTCGACCATAAAATTCCGCCGGTTACTTTTTCAATTGCATGAAAAAGATGATGATGATTATTCCAATAAATCCCAACATAAATAAAACTTAAAAAATAAGAAAGAAATTTTGGTATCAATGGTTTAAGTGCTACTAACGAACCGTTTTCCGGAACTTTTAATTCTAATACCATAATGGTAATGATAATAGCCAAAACGCCATCACTGAATGCTTCTAATCTTCCTGTTTTCATAATCAATTTTATGCTCAAAAATAACAGTTTGTGTTTGCTTTTTAATTATTTCAAACAAAAAATCACATTGGTTAAACGCAACTTCATTTTAATTTCAATAATAAAGCAGCAAATTATTGTATTTTTACACTCTCAATTTTTATATGAAAAAATCGGCTGAAGTTTTTGATAAAATTGTACATGAACGTCGTTCGGTGCGCATTTACGATAATGAAGCGCCTTTTGATGAAACTGCAGTAACGCGCAGTTTAGAACGTGCTGTGCTTTCACCGACATCAAGCAATTTGCAGTTGTGGGAATTTTACAGAGTAAAATCTGAATCCAATAAAAAGAAATTAGCTAAAATTTGTTTCAATCAGAATGCGGCAAAAACAGCGAATGAGTTGATTGTTATCGTCGTAAGAAACGACAAATGGAAAGAGCGTGCTTCTTATGTGTTTGAACATTCTACGAAAGATTATCCCGAATCTTGGGCGAAGCGAAAAGAATTGATGCACAACTATTACAATCGTTTAATTCCTATTTTATATTCACAAGGACCATTTGGCGTTTTAGGAAATATCAAAAAAATATCGGCGAACATCAGTGGCGTTTTTCGTCCGGTTCCGCGTGAAGTAACCGAAACAGATATGCGTATTTCCGGTCATAAAAGTGCTGCTTTAGCTGCGCAAACTTTTATGTTGAGCATGAAAGCAGAAGGCTATGACACTTGCCCGATGGAAGGGTTTGACAGCAAACGCGTTTTATCTTTTTTGAAATTGCCAAAAGGTGCTGAAATTAATATGATAATTGCTGTAGGAACTGCAGCACCGAAAGGTATTTACGGCGATAGAGTGCGTGTTCCTAATCATCATACAATTTTCGAACTTTAATGGAAGCTCTTTTAAAAGGAATTATTTCCGGCATCACAGTTAGTTTTCTTATCGGACCGATTTTTTTTGCATTGGCCGATTTAACCATCACAAAAGGTTGGCGTTGTGGTTTGGCGTATGTGTTTGGTGTGTTGTTGAGCGATGTTGTTTTGATTTATTTTGTAGAAACTTTATTGCAACAATTTCCGTTTGATGATTCGCTTAAACGAACAATCGGAATTGTTGGAGGTGCTTTGTTGATGCTGTTTGGTGTGGTTACTTATCTTGCAAAATCTTCTATTGCAACGGTTGATGTCAGCTCTATTACCTCATTATTTGGTGCCTTTTTGAAAGGTGTAAGTATTAATATTTTAAATCCATTTGTAACGGTTTGGTGGATTACGATGTATTCTACCATTTCCATCAACTTCAACTTAGTAAGCGATAAAATCTTATTTTATTTTGGCATTTTGTTGATGGTTTTCTTGTTTGATTTAGTAAAAATGCGCTTTGCGTATTATCTGAAACAAAAATTAACCTTACACAATTTGTATATTTTAAAGAAGATAGTTGGCGTGTGTTTGTTGGTGTTTGGCATAGCGATGTTAGTGAAAGTTTTGTGAATTGATTTTAAATTGTGTTCTTTATATACTAATTTCAACTATTATTTTGAACGACGCATCAAAGATTCAGTTGTGAATTGATTTTAAATTGTGTTCTTTATATACTAATTTCAACGCTGCCATATTATATGGCTTCGCTACTTCTGTTGTGAATTGATTTTAAATTGTGTTCTTTATATACTAATTTCAACTAATGTGAGATAGAATGTTTGCATTTGCGAGTTGTGAATTGATTTTAAATTGTGTTCTTTATATACTAATTTCAACTGATTTACTTAGTGATTCTCTAATTTCTAAGTTGTGAATTGATTTTAAATTGTGTTCTTTATATACTAATTTCAACCATACGTGTTTTACTAAAATTTTTCATAAGGTTGTGAATTGATTTTAAATTGTGTTCTTTATATACTAATTTCAACATAATTTATATTTTATACTTATAGTTTTAAGTTGTGAATTGATTTTAAATTGTGTTCTTTATATACTAATTTCAACGCATACAGGGAAGGGAAAGAGGCACGATTGGTTGTGAATTGATTTTAAATTGTGTTCTTTATATACTAATTTCAACGCA
>JAGQYE010000057.1 GCA_020436225.1 Bacteroidota bacterium
CGTCTTCGACGAGACGGCATTTTATAATAAATTAAATTTTTAAAACTAAAAATAATACTTATGAAAAAACAATTTTTAAAAGCAATTGCATTCTTTAGCATCATTACACTTGTCGCTTCTTGTGGCAAAGACAGCACTGGAGCTACTTACAACCAGCAAATCTCATTAAAGGCAAATGGTGTACTTTACTCTGTAACAACCGGAGGCACGGATGTACAAGAATCTGATGCTCACATTCGAGATAGCAATAAGTTCCAATTAGATGCAACAACCAGCACTAAAGATTTTTCCATTAATCATAAAACAGTTCCAGGTACTGGCACTTATACATTAAATAGTTCTAGTAGTGTGTTTGATTTTGCACAATGGGAGGACGGCTCCGCACTTTACACTTCCAGTACATCAAAATCTCATTTTACATTTACCATTTCAAATATTGCTGGCAATTCTTCAGATTATGTAAGATATATAGAAGGTACGTTTTCCGGCGTTTTATATAATCTGACACAAACTGATTCTGTTATTATCACAAATGGACAAATTACAATCTTAGATTAATAATTCTACATAAAATTATTAATGAAAAATGCTTCACTTAAGTGAAGCATTTTTATTTTCTTATAGATATCATTTCAGAAAACTATATTACAAAACTAATTTCTTTAAATCCAAATTGTTGAATGCCATTTTCTGTTTCCATTACTAAATATCCATTTGCATCAACATCTATAATTTTACCTTCAAAAAGAATTTCATCTTTTTTATAGTTAGAAGTAACATTATACCGGAATAAATTATCGATATATTCTTTTTTCAGTCGTTCTAATTTTCTTTCTTTCAACAAAAGATAAAAGCGTTCAATCTCTTCCAACATCATCAGAAAAAAACTCAACTTATCTATCTCATTTTTTAAGAGCAAACACAAACTTGTGGCATTCAAATTTTCTGGAAAATGTTGTTGATTCACATTACAACCTATACCAATTACAGACTGTTTTAAGTATTGACCTTGTATTGTATTTTCTATTAAAATTCCTGCAATTTTTTCGTTCGAAACATAAATATCATTAGGCCATTTTATGCTTGTTTTTGTTGGAAGAGAATGTGCGCCGTTTTCTATTTCCTTATGCGCATTCAATTGCTTTTCCACTGCCGACCAAACTCCTAATGAAACTGCAATATTCAACCAAAATTGTTCGGTAGCCAACAAAAAATCTGTTTTATAAATAACGCTAAATGTCAGGTTTTTTCCGGCTTCCGAAATCCAAACATTTCCTTTTTGTCCGCGTCCGGCAACTTGCTCATCTGCAATTATGACAGTTCCATTAATTGGACTGTTTTTTGCTATCCATTCTTTAGCATAATTATTTGTAGAATCTACGGTTGGTAAATGCAGTAAAAACTTGCCCGTGAACAACGTATTATTTACATTAATATCCAAAATTTAGTAGCTTTGTATAGATTGCTAATTTAGAGCTTGAAAATTAAAAAAAATTACATTTGGAAAAAAGAAAAGTAACCAAGAAAGCATTAAAAGCTATAAATATTGATGATTTAATTCTGCTAATCGTCGATTTGATTCAAGATAAAAAAGGCAACCATATTTTAAGTTTAGATATGCGTCATATTTCGGAAGCCATGACCGATTTTTTTGTAATATGCCACGCTACTTCCACTACTCAAGTGCGCGCCATCTTAGATCATTTAGAAGAAGAAGTGAAAAAACAAACCAACATAAAACCTTATCATTTAGAAGGTAGAGCCAACAGCGAATGGTGTTTGATAGATTTTGGCGATGTTATTGTTCATATTTTTCAAGAAGAGAAAAGAGAGTTTTATCAATTGGAAGAATTATGGAGTGATGCTATCATAAAATTGCATGAATAAAAATTAACAAAAAGAATACAATACTAATTGTACCTTAATTGAACTTTTAAAATTAAATATCGTTTAATAAAAAATTATAACTGAACAGAATGGATTTTTTACCAGAAAATGAAGAGCCGAAAAAAAAGAAAGGTGGTTTTAATAGCTATTGGCTGTTTGCCATTATCATTGTTGGTTTGCTCGCTACTCAATTTTTCTCTTTAAACTTTCAAGTTAAGAATATAGATGAAGATTATTTTTTTTCTAAGTTGCTTCCGACAGGAGATGTAGAAAAAATTACTATCGTCAACAAAGATCAAGTAGAAGTATATCTTAATTTAGATTCTTTAAAAACGAAAAAACAATATGCCGACATCAAGCTAACAAAATTGAAATCGCTTAACAAAGGTCCGCATTATGCATTTGAAGTTATTTCGATTGAAAATTTCCAACAAAAACTCGATGCCGCACAAAAAGATATTCCTTACGACCATAGAATAAAACGCACCATAGAATACAGGAAAGGAATTCTGGATATTATCGGTTGGATTTTGCCGTTTGTTTTATTGATTGGCATTTGGATGTTTTTAATGCGCAAAGCAACAGGCGGCATGGGCGGCGCAGGCGGACAAATTTTTAATATCGGAAAATCAAAAGCGAATCTTTACGACAAAGATGTAAAAGTAAACGTAACATTCGATGATGTTGCCGGTTTAGATGAAGCTAAAGAAGAAGTAAAAGAAGTCGTAGATTTCTTGAAAAATCCAAAAAAATATACAGCCTTAGGAGCCAAAATTCCGAAAGGTGTTTTGTTGGTTGGTCCTCCTGGAACAGGAAAAACCTTATTGGCAAAAGCGATGGCAGGCGAAGCACAAGTACCTTTCTTTTCTATTTCAGGTTCTGATTTCGTAGAGATGTTTGTTGGCGTTGGAGCTTCACGTGTGCGCGATTTATTCAAGCAAGCCAGAGAAAAAGCACCTTGTATTATTTTTATTGATGAGATAGATGCCGTTGGTCGTGCGCGTGGCAAAAACATCATGCAAAGCAACGACGAGCGCGAAAGTACACTCAACCAACTTTTAGTAGAAATGGATGGTTTCAGCGGCGACAAAGGCATCATTATGTTGGCAGCAACAAACAGACCTGATGTATTAGATTCTGCACTTTTGCGTCCCGGACGTTTCGATAGACAAATTTCTATTGACAAACCTGACCAAAAAGGTCGTGAGCAAATTTTTAAAGTGCATTTAAAAACATTAACCAAACTCGGACCTGATGTTACGCCTGAAAAATTAGCTTCACTTACGCCGGGATTTGCCGGAGCAGAAATTGCCAATGTTTGTAACGAAGCTGCTTTAGTTGCTGCTCGAAAAGAAAAAACACAAGTTGAAGTTGAAGATTTTAATGAAGCTATAGATAGAAGTATTGGCGGTTTAGAAAAGAAAAACAAAATTATTTCACCGCAAGAAAAAGAAATCATCGCCTTCCACGAAGCCGGACACGCAATCTGTGGTTGGTATTTAGAGCATGCACATCCGCTTTTAAAAGTTACTATTATTCCGCGCGGTATCGCTGCTTTGGGTTATGCGCAATATCTACCAAAAGAACAATACTTATACAGAACCGAGCAATTGATGGATGAGATTTGTATGACGCTTGGCGGTCGTGCGGCAGAAGAAATTATTTTTGAAAAAATTTCTACAGGTGCACAAAACGACTTACAACGCATTACGCAGTTGGCTTATGCAATGGTAACAGTTTATGGTATGAACGACAAAGTGGGCAATGTTTCTTTTTACGATCCACAACAAGACACTACTTTTACTAAACCCTATTCTGACGAAACAGCAAAAGTAATTGATGATGAAGTGAGAAAATTAATTGATACTGCTTATCAACGTACGTTGAATTTATTGACAGAAAAAAAAGAGCAATTGACTACTATTGCGAAAGCATTATTAGAAAAAGAGATTTTATTCAAATCCGACTTGGAAGATTTAATTGGCAAACGCGCTTTTGACGAAGAACCATTGCCGGTTTCTATCAACTAATCCGACTTAATAATTTACATACAAAAGACTTCGATGCGAAGTCTTTTGTATTTTAGCTGAATGTCAACATCTGCTCTAAAAAAAATATTCAGTAGTTCGTTCGGTTGTACGCTTATTTTATTGTGCATTTATGCTTACCTCAACAAACATTTAAACGGCGATTTTTGGCAAACCATGCAACAAAGTCGTTCTGCATTAACTGCAGAATATTGCGAACTCGACCAAGTAACGCATTTCTTCCGACAAACTATCAATACGTATTCCAATCTCAGTTATTTTTTCTTGGGATGTATAATTTTGGGAATAGGAATTTTCGATTTGAAAAACAAAAATTCAGCGACTAAAAATTCGATTCAACATTTTCCAGCTTTGTCTATTTTATTTGGATGTTGTTTGATTTATCTCTGTTTTGGAAGTTCATTTTTCCATGCATCACTCAGTTGGATTGGTCAGCGTTTTGATATGAATGCCACTTACAGCATCGCCTTGGTTTCTATTGGAATTTGTTTACATCGTTTAAAAGGCAACTCAAACATAAGTGTTCAATATAAAGCAATATTTATTATAATCCTTCTTTTGCTAATGTTGATTTTTGTTCAATTACATTTACTGATTAGCAGTTCTATTTTATTGCCTTTCTTGTTTTTAATTATTGTTGGAATAACTACATATCATTACTTAAAAAACAAGCACAAATTCAATCTATCTTATGCACTGATAAGTTTTATCTTATTAATCATTGCATATATTTTGCGCATTGTAGATGTCAAGAAAACAATTTGTCAGCCACAATCTATTATTCAGTTGCACGCTTTGTGGCATATTTTTACAGGACTTAGTGCCTTTATGTTGTATTTATTTTATAGGAAAGAAAAGAAAACTTCATAAAGTATTGTGGCGTGTGCAGACACACGCCACGACATAGTTATATGCAATACCCACTAACTTCCATCAGACAAACAAAAACTTGGACATATGTTGGAATTTAACTAAATGGCATAGTTAATCAAGTCAATTTTGCTACCTTTACAGTATGTTTTATAGACGAAAAGTTATATTAGCATTGTTGCAAATTTTTGAGGGAACAATTGATAAAATTAGCCTACAAAAATTGCTTTACCTTTTTACAAAATATCAGGCTAAACCCGAATACGATTTTATTCCGTACAAGTACGGTTGTTATTCTTATTCCGCTAATGCAGACTTAATGGCTATGGTTAAAAAAGGAATGTTGAGCGAAACAACAAGCCATTTTACAAGTAACGAAACAACAAATTATTTCAACACGCTAAAAGATGATGATAAAAAGTTGATGTTGTATGTAAAAGACCAATACGGAAAAATGAATGCTGATGCTTTGATGAAGCACACTTATTTAAACTTTCCATACACCGCTATAAACAGTGTAAAAGCAAAAGAAATTTTAACGACAGAACAGCTTGAAAAAGTAAATAACAGTCGTCCAAAAAGCAATAAAACAATTTTGTTTACTATCGGCTACGAGGGAATTTCGTTAGAAGAATACTTAAACCGTTTGCTAAAAAATGATGTAAAAGTTTTAGTTGATGTTCGCAACAATCCGTTAAGTATGAAATACGGATTTAGCAAAAGTCAATTACAACGCTTTTGTAATAACTTAGGAATCGAATATGTACATTATCCAGAAGTTGGCATACAATCTGAACTACGACAAGAACTAAATACACAAGCTGATTACGATAAATTATTTGCTGTTTACTGTGAAAACAACTTAACAAAAACTATATCTTCTCAAGAGAAAATTTTAAAATTGTTGAAAGAAAAAAAACGCATTGCTCTAACTTGCTTTGAAGCAAATATTTGCCAATGCCACCGCAAATATTTAGCGGAAGCTATTGAGAACTTGCCTAATTTTGAATACGAAATAAAACATATTTAAAATGGCAAAGACTAAAGTTTTAATCACGGTAAAAACCTACCCTGCCATTTCGAGCAAATATGATGAATTAGTTTGTACGGCAGGATTTCTTGAAGACGGAAGTTGGATTAGAATTTACCCTATTCAATTCCGTAAAAAATCGTTTGAGGAGCAATACAAAAAATATGATTGGATAGAAATTGACCTTGTGAAAAACACAAGCGATTTCAGAAAAGAAAGTTTCAGACCTGTTTCTTACGATACAGAAATAAAGATTTTAGACCATTTAGATACAAAAAACAATTGGTTGCTACGTAAGGAAATTGTGTTTAAAAACAAAGTCTATACTGATATTGACGAACTTATTGCAGAAGCCAAAAATCGGGAAATAATGACTTCTCTTGCTGTCTTTAAGCCAACTGAGATTGTTGATTTCACTATTGAGCAAGTAGAAAGAGAATGGGATAAAAAGAAACTCGAAAAACTAAAACAAGATAGAAGTAGTAATTTGTTTGCTCAAGAAGATGAAGATTTATTTGAAGTTGTTAGAAAGCTACCGTATAAATTTTCTTATGTTTTACGTGATTGCAACGGAAAGCAAAGTAAAATGATGATTGAAGATTGGGAAATAGGGCAACTTTATTGGAATTGCCTTTCTCGACACAAGGGTAATGAATTAAAAGCAGTTGAAGATGTAAGGAAAAAATACTTTGACGACTTTGCAAAAACAAAAGATTTGCATTTGTTTTTAGGAACATCGCAACTTCATCATTTATCAAGCAAGAATCCTTTTATGATTATTGGGACTTTCCACCCAAAAATCGAAGTACAAACTACTTTGTTCTAACAGCGAATGGCAACAAGTACTACCTATAACAAGATATTACCAAAATCAGGGTTGAACGGCTTCTATTGGACATTTGTGCAAGAATCAACTTTCGTTCTTCGATTGAACTATAGTACTAAAAATCTCCGCCTTCTGCAATACACAAACAGTTAAAGGAAAGAGAAAATTCAAAAATAAATTCTATTTACACATTCTATCGTCTTTAATTTTATGATAAAATGCCTCGTATTGCGGTAAGATATTCGATATATCAAATTTTTGTGCTTGGGCGTAAGCATTCTTTTTAAATTGCGCTAGTTTATTTTCATCTTTCAAAAGCGATAAAGTTTTTTCTGCCATGCCTTTAATATCTCCAACATCTAATAGATAACCTGTTACGCCATCAATATTAACTTCCGGAATGCCGCCTGCATTTGAAGAAACTACAGGCACTTCGCACGCCATTGCCTCTAATGCTGCCAAGCCAAAACTCTCACTTTCTGACGGCAACAAAAACACATCGGCGATTGCCAATAATTCCTCCACTGCTTCTTGTTTTCCTAAGAAACGAACATCAATAGATGAGCAAATATTGCGAACTAATTTCTCGGCATTTTGTCGTTCAGGTCCATCACCAATTAACAACAGTTTTGCCGGAATTTCTTTCGATAAAGAACAAAAAACATGAATGACATCTTCTACTCTTTTTACTTTTCTAAAGTTAGAAGTGTGTACAATTATTTTCTCGCCGTTGGGAGCTATCGCTTTTTTAAAATGATCTTTATTCGTTTTTTTAAATCGAGAAAAGTCGATGAAGTTGGGAATAACTTCTATCTCATTTTTGATATCAAAATGTGCAAAAGTATCCGCTTTTAAACTCTCAGAAACAGCAGTTACACCACACGATTGATTGATTGAATATGTAACAACCGGTTCATACGTTGTATCTCTTCCTACCAAAGTAATGTCAGTGCCGTGCAAAGTGGTAATTACCGGAACGTTGATGCCGCGTTGCAATAAAATCTGTCGCGCCATATATGCCGCCGATGCATGCGGAATAGCATAATGCACATGGAAAATATCTAAGTCGGCATGTAAGGCAACATCCACCAATTTACTGGCTAATGCAGTTTCGTAAGGTGCATAATCAAAAAGTGGATAATCGTTTAGGCTGACTTCATGAAAGAAAATATTTTCATTGAATGTGTCTAATAAACGTGCCGGCTCTTTATAAGTGATAAAATGAACTTTATGTCCTTTTTGTGCCAAACCTTTTCCCAACTCAGTAGCCACCACGCCGCTACCACCGAAAGTTGGATAACATACAATTCCGATATTCATGTTTTACAAATGTAGTGATGAAATAATAAAATAATGAAACAATGAAACAATATGATAATGGAATAATGAGAAAATTGTTCAATATTTTTTTTCGGTCGGTGAAGACACCGACCGATACGAAATGTTCGATGCTTATTTTAATTGCTTGTTCATCTTCAACCCACATTCTAAAAATGAAATATAGTTTTGCTTATCTTTAGAATAACTATATGCCACCGGCTGATTGAGCAACTGTTCTTTCGTGTTCAACAACACATATAAAGGTTGAGAATTAGTTTTAAAATGCTCAGCTTGGAAGGCACTCCATTTTTGTCCAACCGTTTTTATTTCTCGTTCTTTTCCTGTTGCTGTAGAAGCAAACCATTCATCTTCAGGCAATGCCTTTCTATCATCTACATACAAAGAAATAATAACATATTGCTTTAGTTTTTCTTGCACAGCAACATCACTCCAAACATTATCTTCAATTTTTCTGCAATTCACGCAACCAAAGCCTGTGAAGTCCAATAAAATAGGCATATTGTGCGCTTTTGCATATTCCATTCCTTTGTCATAATCTTTGAAATGTACAAACAGTGTTTCATTTGTAGATTTAAAATTATAAGTCGTTGGCGGAATAATGCCACTCAATAATTGTATCGGTTTATAGTTGATTAATGCATACACCAAATACAAAGTAAACAATAAGGTTGCAACGCCTAAGCCTTTTACCACTTTTGTTGGTTTTGATTTGAAGAAAATACCCAAGCAATACAGCGACATCACACCAAAAATGAGTATCCAAATCAGCATAAATGGCTCGAATTTTAAGAGATTCCAATTCATTGTCATATCGGCAACCGACAAAAATTTGAACGCTAATGCCAACTCAATAAAACCAAGAATTACTTTTATGGTAGTAAGCCAACCACCTGACTTCGGTAAAGATTGTAACCAATTTGGGAACATTGCAAAAAGTGTAAACGGCAATGCTAATGCAATAGAAAATCCGAGCAAACCAAAAAACAAAGACGAACCACCCATTACTAATAGCGTTCCGATGATTGGGCCTGTACAAGAAAAGGAAACCAATGCCAATGTAAATGCCATAAAGAAGATGCCAAGATTGCCGCCTTTGCTGGATAAGCTATCGGTTTTGTTTGCCCAAGATGATGGCAATGTAATTTCAAACAAACCAAAAAACGACAAGGCAAACAACACAAAAATGACGAAGAATAACAAATTAAACCAAACATTGGTGCTCATTGCATTTAAGGCATCTGAACCAAATAGGCTGGTAATAATCAAACCCAAAGCAACATAAATAACTATGATAGAAATGCCATATATCAAGGCTTTTGAAATTCCTGATTTTTGTTCTTTGCCACCTTTGGTAAAATAACTTACTGTAAGCGGCACCATCGGAAACACGCAAGGTGTAAGTAATGCCAATAAACCTCCGATAAATCCGGCGATAAAAATCCACCAAGCGTTTTTGGTTTCGGTTTGTGCATCAGTACTGCAACTATTTTTGGCATAAGTCCAATCGAATTTTTGTGGAGATATGTTTGTTGGTGAAAGAGCTGTTGGTGTTACAGAACTATCCTTTAGAGCAACAATTCCTGTTTTTTTTGACAAAATAGTATCTTCTATTACTGACACAGTCGATGTATTTCCTGCATTTAATTCAATAGAAAATTTTTCAGGACCGAATGGCATACAGCCGACTTCATCTTTACAAACTTGACCATCAAACTCGCCTTTTAATATAGCTTTTTTACTTTTGAGTTTTACTCGTTGCACAAAAACAGCATCATCAATAAATGAAGTTACTTTTACGCCAAACAATTCATCGAAATAAGTTTTCTTTTTGCTTATTTCTTCCATCTTTCCAACTAATTCAATATTCGGATTTTTCTCAAAACGAAATTGTGTTGGCAACGGACCGTTTTCGCTGGTAAACTGAGAAAACGTATGCCAATCTTCATCTAAAGTGCAAATGAATTTTATTTTAAATTCGTTATCCGAAATTTTTTCTACTTCAGATTTCCAAGTTAAGTGTTGCTCAATTTGTGCTATTGAAAAAAAGGGAAATAGCAATAAACTAAGTGTAAAGAAGCGTTTTATCACACCGTGATAATTTTTATTGGAGAAAAAAGTAAACCGATAAAACTTCATCTTTTCAGACATCAATTTGTAAAATCTATTGACCATTATCATTTAATTTAATAAGAAAAAAGGAAGCACTAATTGAACGACTATGCTAATACATTATTCAACAAAGACTCAAATAACTTTCTTCCGTCGGTATTGCCTAAAACTTCTTCCGAACTACGTTCAGGATGTGGCATCATACCAAACACATTCTTATTAACATTACAAATGCCTGCAATGTTTTCAATAGAGCCATTCGGGTTAGAATTTGTTGTTATTTTTCCGTTTTCGTCGCAATATCTAAACAAAATTTGGTCGTTTTGTTTTAATTCAGCTAAGGTTTTTTCATCAGCAAAATATCTTCCTTCGCCGTGTGCAACCGGAATATTTAAAGGTTGATTTAAATCTAAGTTGGCTGTAATTGCCGAGTTGTTGGTTTGCGGCAAAAGGTATTGATTTCTGCAAATAAATTTTTGATGGTCGTTTGCCAACAAAGCACCCGGCAACAAATGGCTTTCGCATAATACTTGAAATCCGTTGCAAATACCGAAAACAAATCCGCCGTTTTGTGCATGTGCTATTACTTTTTCCATAATAGGCGAAAAACGAGCAATAGCACCGCAGCGCAAATAATCGCCATAAGAAAAACCGCCCGGAATCATGATACAATCTTCTGAAGTTAAATCTTGCAAATGTGTGTCTTTATGCCAAAGTATGCGCGTTTCGCATTGCATTACTTCTTTGCAAACATGAATAACATCTGCATCGCAATTAGAACCCGGAAAAACAACTACACCAAATTTCATAGAATATAAGAATTGAAATTTAAAAATTGAGATTTACTATCAGCAAAACGCTCAACTATTTATTCGAAATTATTTAAAAATCCTAACAATATTTACAATAAAGATTGTTACTACAAAGATAACACTCAATACCTCGCCGAGTTTCCGTTTACGAATTCTTAACATAAACAAAGCAAGAAAGATACTTGCCGGAATGAATAATAATGAAAAGGTTGTTTCATCTAAACTTCCGCTCCACAAAACGGATAGAACAATGCCAATCAGGAAGTACACTAACATATTAAAATTCTTTCTTCTTTTAAACCCAACAGAAAATAAAATGCCTCTTAAGCTGATAAACGAGAAAAGTAAAAACACAACAACTGTAATTAGACTAATGCAATTTAAGATATCGTAATGGATACGTAAGAAATAGAAATTTGACCAAGAAAAAATATCGGCATTTAATGAGATTTCTGCTACATAGCTGATACCTAATCCCAGATAAATTGGTGTCAAAATGCCGAATAATAGCAAGAAATAATCATTAATACGAAAGGATTTTACAGCATACAACATCAAAAACAAGCACAATATGAATGGTATATAATTTATATTCAGTAAGAGTAAAATGCCTCCCAAAAAACCAACATTATAACATTCTACTTTTGCATTTTCTGTTGTTGTTATTGATAAAAAAGTTTGCATAAGTAATAACAGAATGAAGTTCATCAACAAATAAACAGACAACACATTAAAAGTTGGCAACACAGCACTTAATAGCGCAAAGAAAACTGCCGGAAACATAGAATTACTTTCGTGGTAATCCGCTTTATGAAATAAATAATTGAGCCAAAGTGCTTGTACTAACAAACAAACTTGAGCGATTAAGAAGTTAAGCAAATAACCTGTTGAACAATTGAACTTTAAATCCCAAAGGTTTTGTAATGGTGCAATTGGGATATTTGTTAAAAAAATAAACGGAATTTTTATAACAATAAAAAAGAGAAAGAAAGCAAATATGCTTATGGGTTGTTGCGTTTTGAAAATGGAAAACACCTTGTTGTTTTGTCTTTACTTGTCAAATATCGATTAATAATGGAACAAAACAAATTGCAATGTTCGTTTTTGTTCGCTTGGGAAGATGATATCATTGCCATCTAATTGTTTGGCTTTTAAAGGTACCATCACCAAATTTTGTTTTTCGCTATTCATTACACTTTGGCGTTTCACTAAACCATTTGGATTGATGCTATATTCCACAAAATTGCCGATATTATAGAAATCTTCATTAAACAAGAATTTCAATACATTATTTGCTTCAAAAAATGTAAAAGACGAATAATAACCATCATCATTTTCCGAAACTTGTGCTTTTGGTAATGTTGCCTGCCAATCTACAGTACCATCTAAATTAATTGAAAAAATGCCGATGTCGTAAAAGAAATTTTGATCGATATAACGTAATGAAGATGCTAATGGAACAGCGTTGTAATAACCGAAATTGTTGACTTCCATGCGTTCCGCTTTCGTAAATTTATATTCGCCTTCGGTTACTAAAATAATGCCGCCATCACTACGTGGAATAATGCGTTTTGGTTTTACCAAAGTAGCTTTATCTTGCCAACTTTTGTATTCCATCGTCTGCGATTTTTCTAATATCTTGTCAGAAAATGGCATTTTAGTATTTAGTAAAACTGTATTCGTTCTAAAGTCTATGATTTGATAAAAAATGCCAATATCATTTTTATTTTGAGTGTTTCTATAACATGCAGCAATGTAGCCGATATCTCTGCGATTGCTGACTTCCGTAATTAAATTTTTGAAAACATAATTTTCATTTTGCAGCACTTGTTCGCTTATCGTATTGGTTTCTCGATTAAATACAAATGAAGTATAAGTATCATAGTTATAATCGTTATTACCAACTCTACTTTCTTTACCAACCACTGCAAATACATTTCCTTTATTATTGATTTTAATAGATTTTAATGCTACATCTTTCACATCTTGCATTGAAAATAAATTTCGATTTAAGATTTTTATGGAATCGTTTAAGATGGTAAATCGGATAAAATAAGAAGACGATGTTTGCAACATATTAAACACCAAAATCTTGGAATTATCAGCTGATGGTTTTACATAAAAAACTCGTCCTTTCCCAATATTTTTTACAGGCATCGAATCAATAACATACGCAAATGGCGAAAGATTTAATTGCTTATCCGCTGTTTTAAGTTTTATATATTGATAGTTGTCATCTTGAGTTGTGTAAAAAATAAGAATCTTGTCCTTTTGTAAGATAATTTTTTCCAGCGTTGCCGATTTGCCTTTAAAAGGCAGTTCCACTCGATCTTCAATTCTCAATTTATCGTTATAGGCTACCAATTCACTTTCATTATTTCCAAAATAATGCACTAAAATTCCGGCATCATTTTTACCAACGATTTCATAGTCAGAAAACCTGCTGGCAACTTTATCGGGATATGATTTAGTAATAGTTTGTGCTTGTAAAAAACTCACAAATAGCAAACAAAAAACAAACATATACAATTCAATTGCACACTTTCGATACATGACTTCCTTGATAATTTCTTTCATCTTATTTTTTCTGTCTTGGATCTAAGGCATCTGTTAAGCCTTCACCAATTAAGTTAAACAAGGTTACAGTTAAGAATATGGCAAAACCCGGAAATATAGCTACCCATAACTGCGATTTTCCGCCTTGTGCTAAAGACAACAATTTTCCCCATGTTAATGTTTCCGGTGGAATACCTAATCCTATAAACGACAAAAACGACTCCGTTAGTATGGCAGCAGCAATACCAAATGCAATTGTAATTAATACAGGAGAAAGTGCATTTGGTATGGCATGTTTGAGTAAGATTCTCCAGCGAGGAAAACCTAAAGCTTCTGAAGCTTCTATATATTCTAAATTTCTAATTCGTAAAAGCTCTGCTCTTATAAAACGAGCAATTTCCGTCCAAGAAGTGAGTCCGATTACAGCCATCACCAAAAAGATACTTGGTTTGGCAATAGCCACTACTGCGATAATCAAAAACAAACGTGGAATGGAAACCAATATTTCTATCATACGTTGCACAATGATATCTATAGGAATGCTCGTTTTAGGTGTTAAGATTGGAATTTTTTTAAGCGGACGAGATATTAAATATCCTATAAAAATGCAGACAAAAAAGGCTAAAATTCCGGTAAAAAATCCGCCGACTGCATTGGCATAAAACAAGCCTAAACAAGTAAAAATAATGCCCATAATCAGAGCTGCTCTGGAAATACGAATACCTCTATCTCCGAAGAAACCTGCTAAAGCGCCCAATAAAATTCCGATTACGCTGGCAATAGACATAGAAATTAAACCGATAATAAAAGCGATGCGTGTGCCGTGTATTAATGCCGATAAAATATCTCGCCCAATGCCTTCTGTGCCGAGCCAATGTCGCCAACGCAACGATGGAACATCTTGTTTGCCAAATGGTGAAACAAATCCAAAGTTTAAGATATCTTGTGTAGATGGCGAATATGGAATGGGTGCGCGTAAAACAAAATCATATTTTAAATCTGACCAAACTACATTATTCAATTCTTTTGGAAATTGAGAAAGTTTAAGACTTACGGCATAATCCTTTAAAATTGGGAAATAGGTTTTGCCGTGATAAGTACAAACAATTGGTTTTTCATTTGCTAAGAAATCAGCAAATACCGCAATAAATAACATAAACAACACAATGTATAAAGAATACAAAGCGCGTTTGTTTTTCTTAAATTGGCGTACAACATACGACCAATAATCTTGTTTTAATTCTTTATTTGTATCCAATGTTTTATTTTTTATTGTAGGAAATTCTTGGATCTACTACTGCATATAAAATATCTGCCACTAAATAGCCCACTAAAGTTAAAATTGCAGAAAACATCACTACAGTATATACTACAGGATAATTTCTGGCTACTAAAGCTTCATACGCTGTTTTGCCCATTCCCGGAATTGAAAAAATTAACTCTAACACCACAGAACCACTAATTGCTAACGGAAATACATTTGCAAACAAAGTAATAATTGGCAACAAGGAATTTTTGATAGCATGTTTCCATAATACTTTTTCTTCATCAACACCTTTTGCACGTGCGGTTCGTACATAATCTTGTGACAAAGCATTAACCATTGCACCACGCATTTGACGAGAAATAAACGCCAAACCACCATACGTATAACAAACTACAGGCAACGTTAAATGCCAAATATAATTGGCGAATTTACCGAAGAACGACAAACCTTCTGTGGTTTGCGGTACGCCAAATGATGGAAATAAATTAAAGAAATCGCCTCCACCAAAAAACATGATCAACAATGTGGCCACCCAAAAACTCGGCAAAGAATAAAGTATAAATAAGGTTGTTGAAATAGTCTGATCTTTAATATTTCCTTTGTTTGCTGCGGAAACTATTCCTAAAGGAATAGCAATTAAGTATGTAAGAAAAATGGAAATAAAACTCAATAAAACTGTCCAGCGCACCGCTTCCCAAATCACTGTTTTTACCGGTTTTTCATCTTGATAAGAAATTCCAAAATCACCTACCATAAATTTAGTTATCCATTGATGATATTGGTTTTTAGTGCCATACCAATGTATAGTTGGAATATATTTTTTATAAGGCGTTGCTTTTGTTTGAACATCACCATACAACTGCTGAATTGTATTAACTTCCGGTTGTAAGTATAAAAGATTTGATGCTGCTTGTGCGTTTGTCTTTAAATTATTTATAAGAAAACTGATGACTTTATTATCAGGTTCTATCAGTAATTGTTTTACATCTGATTTAATATCGATTAATGCATCTGCATTTGTTGAATCACTTTCTACATTTCCAATTTTAACATCAAATGCTTTTACAGCTTGATAATATTTTTTTATCTCTTCCCAATTTCCATATTGATTAATCAATTTAGATAGATTTTGACGTTCAAATTTTTTTGGAATTTCGAATAAATCTTTAGGAGTGGCTTTGTCAGAAATGCTGAAATAAAAAGTAGGTAAATCCAAGCCTAATTGCTTGCGTTTTTGAACATAAGCAATTTCAGCTGCTTGTGCTTTGGCTGAGCTTCCTATTTCGCTATTTGAGTTTAACATCTGCTCAACCGGATCGCCGGGCACGTTGGTGCTCAAGAAAAATGTAAGCAATGAAATTGCAAACAATGTTGGTATAAAAAGCAAAATCCGTTTAAAGATATATTTCAGCATAATGAATCTTTCGTTTTATTAATCTTCTACCTTGTAGCCTTTTTTTACTTTAAATCCGGCAAACCAAACGCCAGGATATGAACCCGGACCGGCATGAATATTTTCAAATCGTTTGTGTACACAATTCTTATATGTTTGAACATATAAATAAATATATGGAATTTCTTCGTGTTCAATTTCTTGCCATTTATAAAACAATTGCTTTCTCTTTTCTAAGTCAAATTCTACGCGAATGTCGTCTAATACCTTATCTGAAGCGGCATTTCCAAAACTCATATAATTTGAGCCGCCGTTAGCAGAAGAAGTATGAAAGAGTTGTTTATTGTCGTCAACACCCGGGCCGGTAACCCAACCTTGATACCACAATTGACTTTTGTGTTTTTTCAAATCATCTAAATACAATGACCATTCCAAGGATTTTATATGTAAATCAATGCCGGCCAATTTGAAAGTACGTTGCATCAATAAGCCTACCATTTCACGCAAGCTGTTTCCGCTATTGTATTTATATGTAAGGTCGAGATTTGTTTTTTTACCTTCAATAATTTTATCCAAAATACCATCGCCATCAGAATCTTTCCAGCCTGCTTCTTTCAATAATGCTTTTCCTTTTTCTATGTCAAACGGAAAAGGCTTGATGGCAGGATTAATTAAATCTTTTTTCATTGGTAAAATACAACTGTTGGTGCGTACACCTTTGTTATATAATACTTTTTCAATAATCTGATCGACATTAATTAAATAACATAAAGCTTGGCGGACTTTCACATCACTCAGAATTTTATCTTTATGATTTAAACCAATGCATTGATAAGCCAACATTGGTGGCTCAGATTTATAAAAGTTTTTGGTAAATTTTGGAGACTTGTCTAAGTCGATATAGTCTTTAACCGGCGTAACATAGATAAAATCGAGTTGCTCGTTTTTTAATGCAGTCAAAGCTGTCGTAAAATTATTTATCGTAATAAATACCAAACGTTTTGGATAAGCTTCAAAGAACATATTCTTATCTTTCACTTTGTCGCCCCACCAATCTTTTTTACGTTCTAAAGTTAATCGTTGACCGGTTTCCCAACTAACAAATTTATAAGCACCTGAGCCTTGCACATATTTTGGATTGCGCATGGTTTCTTGCGAATTAAAGAAATCTGCAAATTCAATTACATTTTTATCGTTGGCGCATTTCGGATTCTCAACAACCAACTCAGGAATCGTATATTTTTTTATTAATCCTTTCGGGTCGTAAGCATATTCTGGTATAATGTTAAAAGCGCTACCTGTACCTTCTGCTGCTCCAATATATCTATTGCAAATAACAGTAAACTTCTTCGGATTATCAGGATACAAACGAATATCACGAACATAATCAATTGCAGATTTTATGTTGTCAGAATTTATTTTTGGCAACAAAATACATTTATAAGTAAAAACCACATCTTTTGCTGTTATCGGAGAACCATTATCCCAAACAGCTTCCGGCCTAATTTCGTAAGTAATTTCTATAGTATTTCCTACTTCTTTTTCTACCGGTAAACTTTTGGCTAAAACCGGAACTAATTTCAATGTTTGAATATCGAAATACATCAACGGTTGCATGATATTAGGCAAAATATATCTATTTGCAGTTGCGTCAGAAACCGTAATTGGATTTAAGCCTTGAGCATCGCCAAGTGTATGAATGGCTACTTGGTCTTTATAAACTTTTTTGGAGTTAGCAACAATTCTTTCGTAAGCACTTAAAATGACAATACCTAATAAAATTATTAATGTGATATAGATTGCTCTTTTTATCGTCATGCAGCAAGTTTATGGAAATACAAATGTAATAGAATTTAAAGATAAATACGAACTGAATATCAAAGTAATTGAAATGGACTGACTGAATTATAAATACTTAACTCTTATTCTATACAAGCAATTTGATTAACATCTGACGCATTAAATTCAATATGCGATATAAAAAAATCGGTAATGATTAATTTTTATCTTTTACTTTAATTATATTCACAAAAAAAACTAACCTATGCGTAATTTATCTCTCTTTTTTCTTGTTTCATGTCTTTTCTTTCTATCTGCTTGTAATAATGAAAATAAAAGAAACGGAGATACTAAAGGGTTTACTTCTGACGACAAAATAGAAAAGGAATTACAAGAAAAATTGATTTTGGTGGAAGATGGAGGAACAGTAGAATTACCTGCCGGAAAATATATATTAAAGAAATCACTTTCAATGGAAGGCAAGAAAAATGTTACCATTAAAGGAGCAGGTACACAAAAAACCATTTTATCTTTCTTAGGGCAAGTAGAAGGTGCTGAAGGTATGAACATCACCAATTGCCAGAATGTTACACTTGATGGATTTACTATTCAGGATGCTAAAGGCGACAACATTAAACTTAAAAATTGCGATGGCGTTACACTTCGCTATTTGAACTCTACTTGGACAACCGGAGCTGATACTTCTAATGGAAATTACGGCTATTATCCGGTAGAATGCAAAAATGTTTTACTCGAATATTGCGAAGTTTCTTATTGTGCAGATGCCGGCGTTTATGTCGGGCAATCTACTAATGTAACGGTTCGTCACTGCTACGCACATCACAATGTTGCCGGCATCGAAATTGAAAACTGCATCAACTCTGATATCTACAATAACAAATCTGAAAATAATTCTGGTGGAATTTTAGTGTTTGATTTACCTAAATTATTCCAAGCAAATGGCAGAAATGCCAAAGTGTGGAATAACAAATGCATAAATAATAACTTTCAAAATTTTGGAAAACCGGGAAGTATCGTATCATCTATTCCGCCGGGAACCGGAATTATTGTTATGGCTACTGATAGCGTTGATATCTTCCAAAATAAAATCTTAAATAATAAGACCGTTGGCGTGGCAACAGTAAGCTACTATATGACAGGGAAGAAACTTAATGATACAACCTATGGTCCTTATTGCACATCCATTTATATTCACGACAATATCATTAATAGAAACAATTTAGGTTTGAAAGAACGTATTCCTGACCTTTCTACAGATTTAGGAAAGCTTATGACTGCAACATTCAAAAGTCCATTAGATATATTCGTTGATGGATCTGCCGACCCAAAAATCAGAGATAAAAACGGACAATTACCGGAAGGAAAGAAAATCTGTATCCGAAATAACGGCGATGTAAAGTTCGGCAACTTAAATGCTTGGAAAGCTTCCGGCGTGAAAGATATTATGGATTATAAAGACAACGACATCAGCAAATTTGATTGTTCTATTTCCGGTATAAACGGAAATGGATTGCCTCCGAACGAAGCAAAATAAATTATTGTACTTGATGTTTGTTTTTTGTTTGGATTTTTTATTCTAAATAATAAATATATAGTTAAACGCCATGAAAAAATTCTATGTCGTGCTACTCTTACTTAGTTGCACATCAATTCTCATTTTTAATCAATGTAAACTCTCAAATGGAAAAGTAAATTTTGATGTAACAGCGAAGCCTTTCGAAAAACTTTCTGAATATCATTTTTTTAAAGGCGCATTAAGTGATTTAATTCCGAATGATAGAGTTCTTCCGTATGAAGTTATCACTGCTTTATTTACTGATTATGCGCATAAAGCTCGTTTCGTGTGGATGCCCGAAGGAAAATCTGCTAAATATGTAAAAGATGAAGTTTTAGATTTTCCGACAGGCACCGTTTTGATAAAAAATTTCTTTTACGAAAACAATGAGAACGATGCTTCAAAAGGAAAAAGAATTATTGAAACTCGTTTATTAGTAAAGCGCGCTGACAAATGGGACGCTATTGATTATGTTTGGAATGACAAACAAACAGATGCTGAATTAAACATCGTTGGCGATACAAAAGATGTAAATTTCATCAACAAACAACTACAAAAGGTTCATGTCAATTATTTTGTGCCCAACCAAAACCAATGCAAAAACTGCCACAACTTAGATAATGTTTTTATGCCGATTGGACCAAAAGTTCGATATCTGAATAAAGATTTTAAATATGCAGATGGTGTAAAAAATCAATTGGAAAAATGGTCAGAAGTTGGCTATTTAACGGGCTATAATAAAGAAGAAAACATACACAATAAAATTGCAGATGCTTTTGACCCAAACAGTGGAACAGTAGAAGAACGCGCAAAATCTTACCTTGAAGTTAATTGCTCGCATTGCCACAGAAGAGAAGGCAGTGCTAACAATTCCGGTTTATTTTTGCAATTCAAAGAGAAAAATCCGGAAAGTTGGGGCATCATGAAAAGTCCGGTTGCTGCCGGTGCTGCCAGTGGCAATAATTTATACGACATCGTTCCCGGCAAACCTGATGAAAGTATTTTAGTGTATCGCATTTCAGAAAACGATCCGGAAATTAGAATGCCGGAATTAGGCAGAACTATCCAACATAAAGAAGCTGTTGAGTTGATTAGAGAATGGATAAAAGAGATGAAACAATAATAGAATTTGCTATATTCCAATAAATAAAAATCATTAAAATGAAGAAAACAATTTTTATAGGCTTACTTCTTATATTAATTTCTTTTAGTGCCTGCAATCAAAAAAAGAAAAATGTATCTTTTATTGAAGATGGAAATTTTCAAAAAGAATTACAAGAAAAATTTATTCTTGTTGAAGATGGAGGAACGATAGAATTACCAGCCGGTAATTATAAACTTTCAAAATCTTTATCTATGGAAGGCAAGAAAAATGTTACTATCAAAGGAAAAGGAGCTGACAAAACTATACTTTCCTTTCTTGGTCAAACGGAAGGTGCTGAAGGTGTTAACATTACTAATTGCACAAACATTGTCTTAGATGGTTTTACCATACAAGATGCCAAAGGCGATAATATTAAGTTGAAAGAATGTGAAGATGTTACTATCCGAAACATGAATTCAACTTGGACAACCGGCGCCGATTCAGCCAATGGAAATTATGGATACTATCCTGTTAATTGTAAAAATGTTTTGATTGAAAAATCTGAAGTATCCTATTGCGCAGATGCCGGCGTTTATGTTGGTCAATCCTACAATGTAACGGTAAGAAATGTTACCGCACATCACAACGTGTGTGGAATTGAAATTGAAAACTGTGTTAATGTAGATGTTTACGATAATCTTTCTTACAATAATTCCGGTGGTTTTGTTATTTACGATTTACCTCAAATTCCGATGAAAAATGGGAGAAATTGTAGAATATATAATAATATCGCCAAAGAAAATAACTTTAAAAACTTTGCCAAACCGGGAAGCAATGTTTCCGATATTCCGCCCGGAAGTGGCATCATCATTATGGCTTATGATAGCGTAGAAGTCTTCAATAATAAAATCATCAACAATAAAACCGTAGGCTGTTGTGCTGTAAGTTATTATGCTACCGGACGACCATTTAAAGACAGCCTTTATACGCCTTATTGCACTTCTATCTTTATTCATAATAATACTTTTGAAAGAAAAGCGCTTTTAATTCCTGACTTAAGTTCTGATTTGGGAAAACTTATCGTAGCCATGTCTAAAGGTCCGGCAGATATTATTTATGACCATAATTACAACAAAGCCATGAGCAAGCCTGATGGCACACTTCAAGAAAGATATCGAAGTTGTTTTAGAGATAATGGCGATATTAAGTTTTTCAACTTAAATGCATATCAATCGCCGATAATTGAACATGTTCTCCAATCTTACGACAAAAACTTAAAAGCGTTTGATTGTAGCTTAAACGGAATTATCGGAAATTCGAATAAATAAATATTTATTTCTGAGCAGTAGCTGCTGCATTCATTTCTTTAAATTCAATTCCAGCAGGAACATCAAATGTACCGGCAGGGAAACTTGGATTTTCTTGGATAGAAATTACTTTTGTGGTAATTGTTTTACCCATCATCGTTATTTGCATTTGCATCGGAACGCCCTTCCAAGTCCATATTTTGCCACTCATATTATCTGAAGAAAAACTTGCTACTTTACATTCTTTCCCTTGAATCGTTTCAGTGCCTTCTTCTTTATAATTTATCCTCTTTTTCATATCTTCTGTTAAAGAAGTTAAATCCGTTGAATTAGGGTCAAATTTGTCTTTATCAATTTTAAATCTCATTCCACCTTTTGCTGCACTTGACCAAGAATAAATATCATCTCCCAACCTTAAAGAATTAGAAGTATTATCTATTGATTTTCCACCATAAGACATATGCATTACAGACGTAGTACGCGATTTTTTTCCATAATCATCTGAGTAAATCGTGGTTTTGTTGCTTCCATAGTTCATTCCTGCAGGCATTTCTGTTTCGGTTTCATACATCACTGATTTGAGACCCATTTCTTTGTCAGGACTTGCTACTTCTGTTGTAGTCGTCTCTGTGGAAGTTCCGGTTGCTGTTGAATTGTTGTTGTTGTTTGAGTTGCAGGCTGTAAGCATGCCTAATAAACAAAATATTGAAAGTAAATTTTTCATAGTTAAATAATTTAAAAGTAAAATTAGATAAAATAATTACACATTGCTGTTTTTTATTCTATTTAACATTTAACGTGAAATACCTATTTTTGATGCATCATGATAGAGTGGCACGAATTAGAAGAAGCAACAAAAATTGGTTTAGAAAATTTGCAGCTTTTTCAATTGGCAAGATTTCAATTAGATGATAGGATTATTTGCATTACGCGATTAGAAGAAGGATTATTTGGAATCCAAAATACTTGTCCGCATGCAGGCGCGCAATTACATCACGGACATTGCAATAGAAGAGGCATCATTACTTGTCCGCTGCATGGCTATAAGTTTGATATAAAAACCGGATTGAGTGCTGATGGAAATAACTATAAAATTATTAACTATCAATTTAAAATAGAAAACGAGAAATTGTTTATTGGTTGGAGAAAATAGCAGATTAAAAAGCAAATGAAATATACATTAGCAGAAATAAATAAAATTGTAAATGGTCGTTTTTTGAATGCAGAGAACGAAACTGTAATTACGCATATTTGCACAGACACCAGACAAATTTCTGCTGCTGAAAATTCTTTGTTTTTTTGCTTAGTTGCGCGTAGCGACGGACATCAATACATTTCAACTGCGTATAAAAAAGGTGTAAGAAATTTCGTGGTTTCAAAAAATGTTGATTTTCAAAGTTTCAATGATGCTTGTTTTATTTTGGTAGATGATACGCTTTCTGCACTTCAAACTTTAGCCAAATTTCATAGGATGCAATTTAAAATTCCTATCATTGGAATTACCGGCAGCAACGGCAAAACTATTGTAAAAGAATGGTTGTTTCAATTGTTGTCATCAGAAAAAAATCTCGTAAAAAGCCCGAAGAGTTATAACTCACAAATCGGCGTTCCACTTTCTATTTTCAATATAGAAAACAATAATGAACTTGGCATTTTTGAAGCAGGCATTTCCAAAGTTGGCGAAATGGAAAAATTGCAAGAAATTATCCATCCCAACATCGGCATACTAACCAATATTGGCTCGGCTCACGATGCCGGATTTTCATCAACCCAAGAAAAAATACAAGAAAAATTAAAATTATTTGCTAATGCTGATGTTTTAATTTATAGAGAAATTTATGTAGATGAGCAATTGCTGCATGATTTTAATTTCCAGAAAATTGCTTTCGGCGAACAAGCAAATTCAGCTGTACAAGTTCATCTTATTGAGAAAAAAAATCAACATACTTTATATCAACTTTCATCTTCATTATTTGGATTAGAAAAAACAAACATTCTACTTCCATTTTCTGATGAAGCTTCCATAGAAAATTGTTTGCATTGTGTAGTTACGCTTTTGTATTTAGGCTATTCCATTGATTTTATTGCCAAGAAAATTTTAACGTTGCGCAATTTACCGATGCGTTTAGAATTAAAATATGGCATCAATCGCTGTACTTTAGTTGACGATTCGTATAGCGCCGATTTTCATTCCTTACAAATTGCTATTGATTTCTTATTTCAACAAGAAGTACAAAAGAAGAAAACACTTATCATATCAGAATTTGAAGAATCCGGTTTGTCGGAAAAAGATTTTATACAGAAATTAAAATCCATTCTACAACAAAATAAATTCGACAAGCTCATCGGCATTGGCGAAGCATTTATGCATCATATAGAATCGTTGGCGTCTGTAGTAAAAGAATGGTATGTTTTTGAAAATACTACACAGTTTATTGAGCAATTTCACATCTTACATTTTGAAAACGAAATTATCTTATTAAAAGGTGCTCGAAAATTTATGTTTGAAAAAATTTCGGCACAACTCATAGAGCAAACGCATACAACCGTTTTTGAAGTTAACCTCAATGCACTTACACACAACCTCAATGTTTACCGTGGTTACTTGCCAAAAAATTGTGGCGTAATTGCTATGGTAAAAGCGTTTTCGTATGGAAGTGGAAGTGTGGAAGTCGCGGCATTATTGGAACAACAACATGTTGCTTATTTAGCTGTTGCTTATGCCGATGAAGGTATCACACTTCGAAAAAATAATATTCAAACGCCGATTATTGTGATGAATCCGGATGCTGTTGACTTTGATAGAATGTTGGAATATCATTTAGAGCCGGAAATTTATTCTTTAGAAATTTTACATCAACTGATACAAAAAATAAATGGAAATGAAGTTGCCATTCATATAAAAGTAGAAAGTGGCATGAATCGTTTAGGCTTTGTGCAATCAGAAATTCCTGAATTAATTTCCATCTTAAACAAGCATAAAAACGTACAGGTAAAGACAGTCTTTTCTCATTTGGCTGCGAGTGAAGATGCTCAATTTGACTCTTTTACTGAAGAACAAATTTCTACGTTTAGCACTATTGTAAAACAAATTGAAGATGGATTATCTTATCCAATTAAAAAACACCTTCTTAATTCTTCCGGCATCATTCGATTTCCTCAAGCGCATTTCGATTTTGTGCGTTTGGGTATTGGCTTGTATGGTGTAGATAGTTCTGCAACAATTCAACAACAATTAGAACCAATTGGAAAATTAAAAACAAGAATTGCACAAATAAAACAAGTGCAAGCCGGCGATACGATTGGCTATTCACGAAAAGGAATTGCACAAAACGATATGAAAATTGCTGTGTTGGCAATAGGTTATGCCGATGGTTTCGACAGGCGTTTTGGCAATGGCGTTGGCAAAGTTTTTATTGCCGGACAACGTGCCCCGATAATTGGCAATGTTTGTATGGATATGTGTATGGCTGACTTTACACATATCAAAAATGTACACGAAGGCGACGAATGTGAAATTTATGGCAAACAAATTTCTATTGTAACACAAGCGCAAAAGATTGGAACAATTCCATATGAACTTTTAACCAAAATTTCTGCACGCGTAAAACGCTTATATTTTTTAGATTGAAATTTTTCCTATTTCAGTACTTGTTTCACTAATACCATTTTACCATTGTATGGTGGATAGCGCAAAGGCACATCGGGCCAAGTAACTTTATGGCAAATACCTTTTTTGTGCGAGAAAGTTTCAAAACTATGTTTGCCGTGATACGCACCAATTCCACTATTGCCAACGCCACCAAACGGCAAGTTATTATTGGCAAGATGTGAAATCGTATCATTAACGCAACCTCCACCAAAACGTACGTTATTCAAGCATTTTTGTTGATTTTCGTAGTTGTTAGAAAAGATGTAAAATGCCAATGGTTTTTCAAATTGCTTAACTATGCTAATTGCTTCATCAATAGATTGAATAGAAAACACAGGCAAAATTGGACCAAAAATCTCATCTTCCATTAAAGGATGATTAAACGAGTTTAACTCGATTAATGTTGGTGCTATATATCGGCTTTCTTCATTTGTTTCGCCACCAACAATAATAGTTCCATCTGTTATCATATCCGCTAAACGATGAAAATGTTTATTGTTGATGATTCTCGGATAATCCACACTATCTTCCGGATTTTTACCGTAAAATTCTTTTATTGTTTTTGCAAAAGCTTTATAAAATTTTTCTTTCACATCTTCATGCAACAAAAGATAATCGGGTGCAACGCAAGTTTGTCCGGCATTGATAAATTTTCCCCAAGCAATTCTTCGTGCGGCAACATCAATATCTACATGTTTATCTACTATACACGGACTCTTTCCGCCGAGTTCCAACGTAGTTGGTGTAAGATGAACGGCTGCTGCTTGTGCAACACGTCTTCCGGTTTCTACACTTCCTGTAAAGAAAATATAATCGTAACGCTCGGAAAGCATTTCGTTATTGTCTGTTTCTTCTTCTAAAACAGTAATATAATTTTCATCAAACGTATCATAAATAATTTTTTGGATGATTCTATATGTATTTAAAGATGTTCTCGGCGGTTTGATGATGCAAGTATTACCCGCAGCTATAGCACCGATAACCGGCATTAAAGTAAGTTGTATCGGATAATTCCAAGCCCCAATAATCAAACAAACGCCGTACGGATCGTGATAAACATAATTTTTTGACGGAAAATTGACTACTGTATCTTTTACCAATTCAGGCGTTGTCCATTTTTTGATATGCTTAAGTGTGTAAGAAATTTCTTCATACAAAAAACCTATTTCAGTAGCAAATGTTTCAAATTTTGATTTTCTAAAGTCGGCATTTAAGGCAGTATAAATTTGCTCTTCGTGAGTTTGTAATGCTTGTTTAAATTTAGTTAGTTGTTCTATCCTGAAATCGACATCTAACGTTGCGTTGCTTTCAAAAAATCTGCGTTGTTTATTAATAATAGACTTAATAGTTGACACTGTTTTAGTAGCCATCTTTTTAAATTTTTAGAAATTTTAAACTAGAATTTATTTTACTTTCTTTTTCTTGTCCGGAATGCGTTCGTCTTTTGGTCGGCCTTCAAAGCTGGACATCGAAGTATAAACACCAATAAACGAAGCCACTTTATCAAACACACGAGTTGGCATCAATCCTTTTAGAATAGGAACGATTTGTGTTTTTTCCGGTAACATCAAAATAATTTCATTTCGTTTTATGGCAGCGATAACTTTATTAGCTACTTCTTCTGGTTGCAACAATGGAAAAAGTAGTGGTGCTTTTACGCCTTTAAACATGCCGGTATCAATATAACTTGGGCAAACTGTAGTTACATGTAAATCGCCACCTTCGTCTTCTAATTCCAAGCGCAAACTTTCACTCCATCCAAAAACGGCCCATTTACTGCTGGCATAAACAGAACCTTTTGGCAAGGAAATAAACGAAGATGCCGACGCTATATTCACGACATGACCGCGTCTTTGGTTAATCATATCTTTTAAAAATACACGAGCCACATGCATAGGTCCGTTTACATTTATAGAGATGGTTTTTTCGATATCTCGAGCAGTATAATCCCAAAAATTTTGTTTTCCTGCAACGATGCCTGCATTGTTAATGAGAATATCAATATTGCCAATTTCCAACAACACTTCTGTCGCCGCTTTTTCAATATCATCAATCTTGGCAATATCAACCAAAAAAGTTATTACATTTTTATATCCTTTTGCAGAAAATTCTTTACTGGTTTTATCTAAATTTTCTTCGTTGATATCCCAAATAATTAAATTAGCTGCACTTTCTTGCAAACACTTTAAGCCCATTAATTTTCCGATGCCGTTGGCACCACCTGTAATAAGCACATTTGCGCCTTTTATCTTCGACATATTTTTACTTTTAGAAATTAAATTTAATAGAATTTCTCTTATTTCTGTAAAGAGAACGATATAATTAACGTATGTTTAGATGGAAACAATACGCAAAAAAAGCTTATTTATTAGATAGATGTGTTGCTTACTTGCGTAACTACTTCTGTTATTTTCTTTTGCTCAATTTCAAAAATACATTCATATACAGCTTTCCTTAATGCCAATTCTCGAGGATCGTTAGCAATATGAGTGCCCATTTTATTCATGATATAACCAAAGGCAACCTGCTTTTCCGGATCGGCAAAACCACCGGAACCACCTGCACCAAAAGTACCGTAACTTCTGTAATTAGCACCAAAATTTTGATATGTTGACGGCTTGGCAAATCCAAGTGAGAAAGGAATATCTACATGCAAAACAACATCTTCTCTACCTTTTTTTGGATAAATTGGGGCTGCTTCTAATAGATTTAATGTTTCTCGTTTAATACGGAGGTTTCTTCCACCCATCACAAACTCATTATACGACTGTGCAATAGAACGTGCATTGCCATATCCTAAAGCTGAGCCAATTGGTAATGCCATATATTTACGTTTGTTGAAATTGTTGAGATTAAGTGCAAACGGCGGATTCAATAGCGATTTATAAAAAGTAGAAAACGGATTTAAAATACCACGCATAATAGCACCAAAATCTGAGTTGCCACCATTCAGTGCTTCTGTCGGGAAAAAAGGAAATAAATGAGCAACTCGATGTAACGGAATATTGTCGGGCAAGCCAATATGAAAATCAATGCCAAGCGCATCAGCAATTTCACTCTTATAAAATTGTGCTAATGTTTTCTTTAAAGGATCAACTCGTTTGCAAATTTCATTTTGATACATCGCAATTGTCCAAGCATGATATCCTTGTTCATCGCCGGGTTTCCAATAAGGTTTTTGTTTGGCCAAACAATCTGACAACTCAGCTTCATTGGTCAACACTTCATAGCTTAGTTTTTTATCGTTGGAAAATAATCCTGCTTGATGAGCCAAAAGTTGACGAATGGTAATATTTTCTTTTCCATTATAAGCAAACTCAGGCCAATAAGTGGCTACTTTTTCATCATAATCTATTAATCCTTTAGAATGTAAAAGCGCAAATGCCAAAGAAGACATACCTTTTGTGGTAGAAAACGCTATGCAAAGAGTATCTTCTTCCCAATATAATTTCTTGTTTTTATCGCGATAGCCTCCCCACAAATCCACTACTTTTTTGCCTTTGTAATAGACACAGCACGACGCTCCAACTTCATGTCTGTATTTAAAATTTTCTTCAAAGGTGGTCTTCACTTCTTCAAATCCATCCTTGGCATAGCCGAAAATAGGTACTTGCATTTTATTATTTTAGGTTGGGTAAGTTAGTCATTTTTTTAAAAAATTCTATTTTGAATTGAAACAAGTTCTACGTTAATATTGATTTAGATGATTTAAATCAATAGAATTTATCATATGCATACTTAATAAAAACGTAACCAAAATGAAAATAAGCACGATTTTATTTTCTTTAACTTGTACGTTCAATCTTATTTTTAATGGCAACAACTCTATTCGATAAAATTTGGGATGCACATGTGGTGCAAGCAATAGAAAACGGACCGCAAGTGCTGTATATCGACAAACATTTCATTCATGAAGTAACTACACCGCAAGCATTTGCAGGCTTAGACAAACGAGGATTAAAAGTAGCACGTCCGAAACAAACCGTCGCCACTGCCGACCATAACGTGCCCACCAAAAATCAATTAGAACCTATCACAGAAATCTTATCCAGAAAACAAGTAGAAGCATTAATTGCCAACTGCAACAACCACGATATTGAATTATTTGGTTTAGGGCATCCGTTTCAAGGTATCGTGCATGTCATTGGTCCCGAACTCGGCATCACACAACCCGGCATCACCATCGTTTGCGGCGATTCACATACATCTACACATGGTGCATTTGGTGCTATCGCCTTTGGTATCGGCACTTCCGAAGTAGAACAAGTGTTGGCAACACAATGCATTTTACAAACCAAACCTAAAAAAATGCGCATCAATGTAGAAGGCGTTTTAGGAAAAGGTGTTACCTCAAAAGATATTATTTTATATATTATTTCTAAAATTTCCACCAGTGGTGGCACCGGTTATTTTGTTGAATATGCCGGCTCTGCTATCCGCAGTTTAAGCATGGAAGCACGCATGACAATATGCAATATGAGCATAGAAATGGGTGCGCGCGGTGGTATTATTGCGCCCGATGAAATCACATTTGATTATTTACGCGGAAGAAAATTTGCACCGGAAAATTTTGACGATGCTGTTGCCAAATGGCAACAATTAAAAACCGATGATGATGCTGTTTTCGACAAAGAATATCATTTTGATGCTGCCGACATAGAGCCAATGGTAACGTATGGCACCAATCCTGCGATGGGCATAAAAATTACGGATACCATTCCAAACAATGAAGATGCCGGATTAGAAAAAGCCTTGCAATACATGGACTTTCAAAAAGGACAATCTTTAATTGGAAAAAATATTGACTATGTTTTCTTGGGAAGTTGTACCAACTCACGCATGGAAGATTTACGTCAATTTTGTGCTTTAATAAAAGGAAAACAAAAAGCTAAAAATGTAACTGTTTGGATAGTACCGGGCAGCAAACAAGTAGAAAAACAAGCCATTGCCGAAGGTTTAGATAAAGTTTTATTAGATGCCGGAATGGAATTGCGTGAGCCGGGTTGCTCTGCATGTTTAGGCATGAATGAAGATAAAATTCCGGCAGGAAAATATTGTATTTCAACATCGAACAGAAATTTTGAAGGAAGACAAGGACAAGGCGCACGAACCTTATTGGCAAGTCCGTTGATGGCCGCCGCTGCTGCTATTACCGGAAAAATTACCGATGTTAGAGATTTATTAAACTAAAAAAACCTTACTACTTAATACCTACTACTTAATACGAACAAACAAGGAGATGGAAAAATTTACAACTATAATTAGTCAAGCAGTGCCGTTAAATATGGAAGATGTGGACACCGACCAAATTATTCCGGCACGTTTTTTAAAAGCTACAACACGTGAAGGTTTTGGCGATAATCTTTTTCGCGATTGGCGTTTTAATGCAGATAATACACTGAAAGAAGATTTTGTATTGAATGATAAAACTTATTCCGGTTCTATATTAGTTGTAGGAAAAAACTTTGGTTGTGGTTCTTCGCGCGA
>JAGQYE010000058.1 GCA_020436225.1 Bacteroidota bacterium
CAAGCCATCATACGCTAAAGAAATATTTGAAGGTAATTCTTGTTGCACCGTTTCGTACAAACCTAAATGGTGCGAAATATGCGTAAAATAAGCCTGTTCGGGCTGAATTAAATTTACAATGTCAATAGCTTGTTCTAAATTAAAATGAGAATAATGTGTTTCTTTTCTCAAAGCATTCAACACTAAAATTTTTGTTCCTTTTATTTTTTCTATCTCGTTTTCATCAATAAAATTGGCATCTGTGATATACGTAAAATCTTGAATTCTAAAACCGAAAACAGGCAATTTTTTGTGTAGCACACGAATAGGCACAAACGGAATATCGCCGATATGGAAAGGCATTTCGCTAATCGTTTGCAAACGTATTTGCGGCGCACCCGGATAATCATGCCCAACAAAAGCATACGCAAATTCATTTTTCAAAGCTGCTTGTACGCGTTCTTCGGCATACACATCTATCGTTTTTCCCAACATATAATTAAACGGACGAATATCATCTAATCCGGCAACATGGTCTTTATGTTCGTGCGTAAACACAACCGCATCTAAATCTTTTACTTTTTCACGCAACATTTGCTGGCGAAAATCCGGTCCGGTATCAATCACTACACACGTAGTTGCTGATTGCACCATTAATGATGTTCGTGTCCTATTGTTTCTTTTATCAGAAGAAGTACAAACTTCACATGTACATGTAATTACTGGAACGCCTTGCGAAGTGCCGGTGCCAAGAAAGGTAAACTTCATACTTGTTTGAAATTTGCAAAAAATGAAAAAGCAAAATGGAAATTAAAAATAGATATGCTGTGTTCGTGTTTTATATTTCTAATTTTTGTTGAGCAAAAAAGTTCAATAATTTCGTTTGTTTTTCATCTAATAATGACATATCAATTTCTACTTCTGAAAGTATATCAATCAAAGCATTGATGCGTGCTTCCGTTTCAAAAAATTTATTGACCACCACCACTTTTTTATCTTGCAACACGCAATAACCCGATTGAAATCTTCCTTTTTCATAACGAACTGTGTAATGATTTTCTTTATAGACAGATTCTAAAAGTGTGAGTGTCGTTGCATTGTATTTAAAACTCATACAACAAAAGTAGTAAGAACTAAAAAATGCTTCAATGGTAGTTATGCACATCAACAAAAATGTCAACATTAAAATCTACTTAATCCATAGAGAAAATAAAAATCGTATCTTTAAGGAGAATTGTTAAAGTTTCTTTTAATTTTTTAAAAATGTTATCCAAGAAAACGAAATATGCTATCAATGCATTAGTTTATTTAGCCAAGCAAACACCAAAAGAACCTATTTTGATAAGTGAAATTGCTGAACACGAAAATATTCCTAAAAAATTCTTGGAAACTATTTTGTTGGATTTGCGCAATGCCGGCATTTTAAATTCTAAAAAGGGAAAAGGTGGCGGTTATTATTTAATAAAAAATCCTTCGGAAGTAAACTTAGCCGAAATTATTCGTCATTTCGATGGTGCTATTGGATTGTTGCCATGTGTTACACATAAATATTACGAAAAATGCGAAGAATGTACAGACGAACTAACTTGTGGCATTCGACATGCATTTTTAGCAATTAGAAACGAAACGGTGGAAATGCTTAAAAAAGACACTTTAGAAAGTATCATCAAAAATGAAGAAAAATTAAAGAAACATGCTCACTAAAACTACATTTAAATTTCTCAGCGATTTAAGCAAAAACAATAACAAAGATTGGTTTGATAAAAACAAACAACGTTATATTGATGCACAGAACGAAATCAAAAGTTTTCTTGCCGATTGGATTGCAACTTTTGGAAAAAAAGATACCAGCATCGCACATTTAGAACCCAAAAAATGTGTTTTCAGAATTCATAGAGATATTCGTTTTTCTAAAGATAAAAGTCCATACAAAACTAACTTAGGTGCTTATATAACTAAAGGTGGAAAAAATTTGAATCTTGCCGGATATTATTTGCATATCCAGCCTGGTGCTTGTTTTTTTGCTGCAGGAAATTATATGCCAATGCCGGAACAATTAGCCAAAATAAGACAAGAAATTGATTATAATTTCGTCGATTTTAAGAAGATTATTCAAGCAAAAAAATTCAATACCAACTTTGGCGATTTAAGTACAGAAAATAAACTCATTCGTCCACCAAAAGGTTACGATGAAAGTAATGAAGCTATAGAATATTTAAAGCTGAAAGGTTTTACCATTTACAAAAATTTGAGTGATGAAGAAATTACTTCCAAAGATTTTGTAAAAAACATTACCGATTTATGTGTTACAGCTATGCCATTTATTGACTTTCTCAATAATGCCGTTGATTAATGCGCATTTTATCAAAATCTTAAATAAATATTGTTAAGTTGTTGAGTCGAAACTTTCCTACAGATAATAATTACATTTGATAATTATGGCAAAAGAAGTATCATTTCCAAAAGAAAAAATCAAGATTTTATTATTAGAAGGCATTCATCAATCTGCTGTCAACGAATTTCATAAAAAAGATTATGTTTCTATCGATAGACACAAAGGTGCGATGTCTGAAGAAGAGCTTTTAGCTTGTATAGAAAATTATCATGTTATAGGCTTACGCTCCAAAACAAACTTAACCGCTCCGGTTTTAGAAAAAGCAAAAAAGCTAATGACTATTGGTTGTTTCTGTATCGGCACCAATCAAGTAGATTTGAAAAAAGCAACAGAATTAGGTATTCCTGTTTTTAATTCGCCTTATTCTAACACGCGCTCGGTTGCCGAATTGATTATCGGCAATTCTATCATGTTACTTCGTGGAATTCCATTCAAAAACAAATATATGCACGAAGGAAATTGGCAAAAAACTGCCAACAACAGTTATGAACTTCGTGGCAAAACTATAGGAATTATTGGCTACGGTCACATTGGAACTCAGGTTTCTGTGTTGGCAGAAAGTATGGGTTTAAAAGTTATTTATTATGATATAGAACCGAAATTGCCATTGGGCAATGCTTCTGTTGTTGATACGATGGAAGAACTTTTGCAAAAATCAGATATCGTTACCTTACACGTGCCGGCAACGCCTCAAACAAAAGATATGTTTGGCGAAAAAGAATTTGCACAAATGAAAGAAGGTGCTGTGTTCCAAAATTTAGCACGTGGCAATGTCGTCGATATCATGGCACTTGCCGATGCATTAAAATCAGGAAAAGTGAGTGGTGCAGCTGTCGATGTTTTCCCGAAAGAACCAAAACAAAATGGTCCGGGTTTCGAATCAGAGTTGGTTGGTTTAGATAATGTCATTCTTACACCACATATCGGCGGCTCTACACAAGAAGCACAAGAAAATATTGGCGGCGAAGTTGCCGTAAAACTTACCGGCTTCTTAGATAACGGAAGCACCTTAGGTTCTAAAACGGTTCCAGAAATTAGTCTTTCCGTTCAACAAAATACACGTCGTGTTTTACATATTCATCACAATGTTCCTGGCGTTTTAACGGAAATCAACTCGATGTTATCCAAGCATAATGTCAACATTTTAGGTCAATATTTAAAAACCAACGAAACCATTGGTTATGTTGTTTTAGATGTTGATGCCAACGCCGATTTAGATTTGATTGAAGATTTGAAAAAAGTGAATCATACACTAAAAACAAGAATATTATATTAAGATTTTATGCTAACATTACTAAAAAGTAATGAATAGCCATAAACCTCTTTATTACAAATCTGAAATCCTAAATACGTTGTATCTTTGTTATTCAACTATTCATCATTCATGATAAATTTAATTTTATTTGGTCCTCCGGGAAGCGGCAAAGGAACACAAGCCGTAAAACTTGCAGAAGAATTTAACTTATACCACATTTCTACAGGCGATTTATTCAGAAATGAAATCAGCAACGAAACGCCACTTGGCTTAGAAGCAAAAAAATATATGAGCAAAGGCGAATTGGTGCCGGACGAAGTAACCATCGGCATGTTGTCAAATAAATTAGACGAACAAGCCGGAAAAGTAAATGGTTTTATCTTCGATGGATTTCCACGTACCGAACCTCAAGCAGATGCTTTAGATAAATTGTTAGATTTAAAAGATACTTCCGTTTCGCTTGTTTTAGCATTAGAAGTTGGCGAAGATGAGATAACGGAACGCATTTTAGACAGAGCAAAAAAATCAGAAAATCCACGTGCAGACGATTTAGATGAAGCTATTATTCGCAATCGTTTTCAAGTTTATTTGAAACAAACATCACCGGTTGCTGAGCATTATAAAAAAGCAGATAAATTAGTAACTATTGTTGGCATCGGTAGCATCAACGAAATTTTTGAAAAGTTGAAAGATGCTGTAAACGAAATCAAATAAGAAATAAAAATCAACATAAAGAACGCTTCAAGAAGTAAAATCCTTGAAGCGTTTTTATTTTTCTATGTAGAACTGACACTCTGTTAGAGTCTGAGACTCTAACAGAGTAAGAAGCGTTTTATTTTTCTATCTTTGTGAACTCTTATGGAAGGAAGCAATTTTATTGATTATGTAAAAATCTTTGTGCGCTCAGGAAATGGCGGTCGTGGCTCTATTCACTTTCATAGAGAAAAATATATTCCTAAAGGTGGTCCTGATGGTGGCGATGGCGGTCGCGGTGGCAATATCATTTTGCGTGGTAACAAACAACTTTGGACTTTATTACATTTAAAATATAAGAAACATATCCACGCACAAAACGGTGCCGGTGGTGAAGGTGGTTTGCGTTCAGGAAAAGCCGGCGAAGATATTATCATTGAAGTGCCATTAGGCACGATTGCTAAAGACGGTGAAACCGGAAATAAAGAAGCCGAAATTTTGGAAGATGGTCAAGAAATTATTTGGCTAAAAGGTGGTCGTGGCGGACAAGGAAATAATCATTTTAAATCGCCGACTAACCAAACACCGCGCTATGCACAGCCCGGCGAAGAAGGCGTAGAAGGTTGGAAAATTTTAGAATTAAAAGTGCTGGCTGATGTTGGATTAGTTGGTTTTCCCAATGCCGGAAAATCAACGTTGCTTTCTGTGTTGAGTGCTGCCAAACCGGAAATTGCCAATTATCCGTTTACTACTTTAGTTCCAAATTTAGGTGTGGTTGCCTATCGCGAAAATCGTTCATTTATTATGGCAGATATTCCAGGCATTATCGAAGGTGCACACGAAGGCAAAGGCTTAGGTGTTCGTTTTTTGCGACATATTGAACGCAATAGTTGTTTGTTGTTTTTAATTCCTGCTGATGCTGACGACATCAAACAACAATATAAAATTTTAGACAAAGAATTAAAATTATACAATAAAGAATTGGTAAATAAACCTCGCATCATTGGCATTTCAAAATCGGATTTATTAGATGATGATTTGAAGAAATTGTTGGCGAAAGAATTGCCAAAGAAAATTCCGCATATTTTCTTCTCTTCTATTTCAAATGAAAATATCTTGGCATTAAAAGATATGATTTGGAAGATGTTGAATGCATAAAAAAAAACGACAGAAAAAAATCTGTCGTTTTAAACTGAAAAATGAAAATAAAAATTCTATTATTTCTTAAATAAATTTCCCAATAAACCTGCTACATCATCAATAACGTTACCATCGTTATTTCTATCTAATAATTTAGAAATGATATTATTTTGTTGTGGTGCAGCTTGTTGTTGTTGATTGCCAACAACATTACTTAATAAGCCGGCCAATCCACCGATATCTAAGCCTTGTGCTTGTGTTTGACTTCCCAAAGCTTTTAAAACAATTGGTGCCAAAATTTGCAACACTTGTGAAGCCTGGCTGCCACTGATACCTGCGTTTTGCGATACAGCATTTTCTACGTTTGGTTGGATGCCACCTAAAATATGTTGTAAGATGGAACTTCCTTCACCACCTAATGCACTTTGTGCTATTCCAGCTAAATCTTCTAAGCCACCTGAGCTATGATCTTTAGTAATTGCATTAAACAATGAAGATGCGCCGTCTGGTGAAGATGCATTATTATTTAAAGCGTTTAAAAGAGTTGGCAATGCCAATCCAACTGCATTTTGTGCTTGGCTTTGATCGATGCCAAGTTGGTTACTAACAAGTTGAGTAGCTTGTTGTCCTAATGCACCATTTAATAATTGTTGTAAGTCCATAATGTGTTATTTTATAAATTAAAAATCGGATTAAATTTTTACAATAATCTTGCCAAATTGATTGCCATTTTTCATTCTATCAAATGCTTGAACGGCATCAATCAACTCGAATGTTTTATCTAAAATAGGTTGAATTTTATGTTGATTAATAAATGCAAGCATTTTCTCAAAATCAGCATCGCTTCCCATTGTAGAGCCCAATATTTGCAAATGGTTCCAAAAAATCTGACGCATATTTAAGTTAGTCGGCAAACCTCGTGTTGCACCATAAAAAACAAATTTTCCGGTTGGTTTTAATGTAGCAATAAGTTCGTTCATCCCATCGCCACAAGCACTATCAATAATAACATCAAAACCACCAATTGATTTTGCTAAAGTTTTGATAGCATTTTCTGTTTTATAATTTACGCCGTCTTTTGCACCTAAACTTTTACAAGTTTCAATTACATTTTCTTTACTCGAAGTAACATAAACATTCGCTCCGATGGCAACAGCGTACAAAAATGCGAATTGTGCAACGCCTCCACCAACACCGGAAATTAAAATGTTTTGATTTTTTTGAGCTTTGCCTTTATTAAATAATGCATTGAACGCCGTTAATCCAGAAAGTGGAATAGCTGCTGCTTGCTCTAAACTTAAATGTGTAGGCTTTTCGTGTAATCTATCAATATCAACAGCAATAAATTCTGCAATCGTTCCTTGCGATGGCATGCCCAAAATTTGATATTCCTTTTGTTGTGCATTTGGATTGTTTCCCCAATTGATGTTTGGATTGATAACCACTGTTTTGCCAATCCAATGTTTGTCAGCTTCATTGCCAACTGCCATTACTTCGCCACATGCATCAGAACCTAATACGGCAGGCAATTGAATTTTAGCATATTGTCCTTCGCGTATCCATTGATCACGGTGGTTTAAAGCTGCAAAATGTATTTTTACTAATGCTTGATTTTCAGTAATTGATGGTTGTGCTATCTCTTCTATTTGAAATGTAACTTTATTTAAAACCAATGCTTTCATTTATTCCTTTTTTCAAAACTACAATTATTTAACATTAATTTTTTGGAAACTTTAAAACCTATTTTAGTTTCTTTAGTTTATATACTATACTTTTGCTCTCCATTATGACATCATCATTGCAAATTAAAGACTGTTGTATTCCTGACAATATATTTGAAAAGGCAAGGCACTTGTTTTTTCAACTTGGAGTACGTAACACGACAATGGATGATTTGGCAAAAGAACTCGGCATTTCGAAGAAAACACTATATCAACAAATAAAAAACAAAGCAGATTTAATTAAGTTTTGTGTGAAATATGAACTACAAAAAGATGTCGATTTAATAGAAACAATTTCAGAAAATACGGAAAATGCAATAGAAGAATTATTAATTATTGCAGAACACATAAATGAAAAATTACAGCATTTTAATCCAGTAATGATGCGCGAATTAAGTAAGTTCTATCCGGAAAGTAATGAATTAATAGAACAACATTTAGAGAATTTCGCAAAGAATAATATCCGTAATAATTTAAAGAAAGGTATTAAACAAGGATTATATAGACCGGACATTAATATTGAAATGACAATATTCATTCAACAGCACTTAACTTTTTTGCCATTAAATGACAAACAAGAAATGGGATTAAATCCTTCTCAAATCTATCAAGAAATTATTCGCTATAATTTATATGCTATTGCCACACCTAAAGGAATCAGCTTATTTGAAAAACTCAGAAATAAAAAAAATTAAATTTTATATGAAAATTCGTCTAGCTTTATTATTAATATTGTTCGCTCCTATTTTTTCTGTTTCGGCACAAGAAATATTTTCGTTACATCAATGCGTGGAATATGCTTTAAATAGTCACAGAAGCATCAAGGTTGCCGACAACGATGTGCAAGTTGCTTATGCACGAAAGAAAGAAGGGCAATCTGCCTATATGCCTCAAATAAATGGTTTAGTTCAATGGGATTATAATATACAATTGCAAGAATCAGCGTTGCCGGATGAATTTATTCAGTTAGGGCAAGCATTAGGTCAGTCCTTCCCTAATACTGTAGCTTTCGGCAATCATTTTTCTACAATTATGGGTTTGCAACTCGACCAATTCTTGTATAATAAATCTTATATAGATGGCATAAAAGCTATAAAACCTAGTTATGAATTAGCAGAGTTGAAAAAAGTAAAAACGGAAGAAGATGTAATTTATAACACGGTTGCAGCCTATTATCAAATTTTATTGGTCAATGAACAAGAGAAATTATTACTAATAAATGAAACTCGATTAAATAAAATTTTACCAATTGTAGAACTACAATATAATAAAGGTGTAGTAAAACAAATTGATGTGGACAAAGTAAAAATTAACTTAAACAACATCAAAGCACAAAAAGAAATTTTGAACACGAATAAAAAATTATCACTTGACAACTTGAAATACAATATGGGCATGCCTTTAGATACTGACATTTCCATTGACACAACTTACTCTAAAGAAATTGAACAAGATTATACTTTTTCAGATACAGCCAATGTAAAAAATAAAATTGAACTCCGAATTTTAAGAAAAAATCTTCAATTGCAAACTGTATTACATAAAAGAACAGGTTCAAGTTATTATCCTATTCTTTCATTTTATGCTAAATATGCCGGACAAACTTTGGGTAATAAATTTGCTGAATCCTTTAAACAATGGTCGCCTATAGCAGCTATTGGATTAAAATTACAAGTGCCCATTTTTGATGGATTAAGAACAGCAAGTGCCTTAAAACAATCCACATTAAATATTAATACATTGAAAGAAAATATTGAAATGACCAAAAATGGTTTAGACTTTCAACTAAAAAATGCCTCCACAAAATATAGCAACGCCATAGCCACCATCGACATTAATAAAACCAATATGGAATTAGCGAAACAGGTGTTAGATGTCGTTACAACACAATATCAAAAAGGAATTATTACGTATACGGAATGGTTAGCGTCTCAATCATCTTATCAAGAAGCTGAAGCAAATTATATTCATTCATTCGTGGATTTATTAAATGCTAAATTAGAAATTGATAAAGCAAACGGAAGCTTGGATAAATACAAATAATAAAGAAAATAATTACATCTCAACTTAAAAAAGAAAATTAAGCAAATGAAAAATAAAATTATTATAGGAATTATCGCATTATTATTGATTGGCGGAATGGTGTATAAGCTATCTCAAAACAAAAAAATTATTGACAAAAATGCAACTCCGGTGGACAGAAGCAATGTACCTGTTGCTGTTACTACTTCTGAGGCAACTTACTATCCTGTAAGTGATGATTATGTGCTTCCAGCTATTTTAGATGTGAATAAAACCGGTGTAATTACGGCTACTCAACCCGGAAAATTAGCTAGTTTTAATATAGAAATCGGGCAGCATGTTACTAAAGGACAATTAGTAGGAAAAATAGATTCTAAACAAAGAGAAATTGGTGTGCTTTCTACAGAAGCAACCATTAATAAATTAAACGACGACATTCAAAGAACTAAAGATTTGATTGCCGGAGATGCTGCTCCTGCAAACACAATAAACGACTTAGAATACAATTTAAAAACAGCGGAAATACAAAAGCAAAATTACTTACAACAAATTGCAGATAACAATATTTACGCACCAATTAGTGGCACTATCGTTCAGAAAAATACGAATGCCGGTGAGTTTGCCAATCCGGGAACACCTTTAGCCAACATTATGGATGTTTCAGTTTTAAAAGCCATCGTTTATGTAAGCGAAAATAATGTTTATGCATTGCACACAGGTCAATCTGCGCAAATAACATCCAGCATTTTTCCAGATAAAATCACAAAAGGAACAATCAATTACGTAGCACCAAAAGGCGATGAAAATCACAACTATAAAGTTGAAGTATTAATTCCAAATGATGGATACAAAGCCGGTACTTATGTCAACGTAAAATTCAGTTTTAAAAAGCCTGCTGATGCACTTCAAATTCCAAAAATTGCTTTAGTGGAAGGTGTCAAAAACCCGTATGTGTATGTTGTCAATGGAAATACCATCAGCATAAGAAAAATTGAAGTTGGCGAAGAAGAAGGTCAAAATATTATTGTACGAAGCGGATTAAAAGAAGGCGAAATCGTAGTTACAACCGGACAAATCAACTTAACTGAAAATAGTAAAATACAAATTATTAACACAAAGAATTAATTTTTCTTAACCACATAGAAATAGAGATTTTGGAAAATGAATTAACACAAACAATGGTAAATGATATATAAAAGATTACCTAAAAACTAAGTCTGTGAATCTATGTTGTTAAATATTAAAAACTAAAATTTAAAACTAAAATATGTCTATTACCGAAATTGCCATAAAAAGACCGTTGCTCATTTGTGTTGTTTTTCTAACCTTAATTATCTTTGGTTTCTTTGGCTATAGCTTGCTCAACTATAATTTGCTTCCAAAATTTGAAGCACCAATTATTTCTATACAAACCATTTACAAAGGTGCTTCTTCAGAAGAAGTTCAAAGTAACGTAACGAAAAAAATTGAAGATGCCGTTTCTTCTTTAGAAGGTGTAGATGTTGTTTCTTCTTCTTCAAGAGAAAATATTTCAGTTGTTATTGTTCAATTAAAACAAAACGCTGATGTTACCAATGCACAATCGGATGCCGAACGAAAAATCAACCAAATAAAAAATGATTTACCCGAAAATGTGGACGACCCTGTAATTACAAAATTTAGTTCCAGCGAAATTCCCGTTTTGCGTTTAACTGCTTTTGCCAACATTGGCGCAACAGAACTTTATGATTTAGTTGATTTAAAAATAAAGCCTATCCTTTCCAATATTGAAGGTGTTGGTATGGTACGTTTAATTGGTGGTTCTCAACGCGAAATCGAAGTAAAATTAGACAACGATAAAATTCAAGCATATAATCTTTCTACAGCTCAAGTAGCACAAGTTGTAGCAATGAGCAATATGTCTTATCCGGCAGGAAATATTGAAAATAACAAAAGTAGATTTACTATCCGTTTAGATGAAAAATTCCAAACTGTAGATGACTTGCGCAATTTAATTATTCGAGAAAATAAAAACGGCAGTAAACTCAGATTAAAAGATGTTGCCAGCATTACGGATGCAACGGCTACACCTTCTTCTATCAACCGCATTAATGGAAAAGTAGGTTTAGGTATTGAAATTTCTAAACAGACTGATGCCAATGCTGTTGAAGTCAGCAATTTAGTAAAAGCAAAATTAGATACACTTGTAAATCAATATGCATCTAAAGGATTTCAATATACAGTTGCTATCGACCAATCTACTTATACAATGGAAGCAGCAACGGCAGTAACACACGATTTGTTCCTCGCTGTACTTATCGTTGCATTTGTGATGTTGATATTCTTGCATAGTTTCAGAAGTTCCATGTTTGTTTTAGTAGCATTACCTTCCGCTATGATTCCAACATTTATGTTGATGTATTTATTGGGATTCTCGCTCAACCTAATGACCTTGCTCGCTTTATCACTCGTAGTTGGTATTTTGGTAGATGATAGTATCGTGGTATTGGAAAATATTTTCCGACACATGGAAATGGGAAAAGATAAAGTAACTGCAGCATTAGATGGTCGAAGTGAAATCGGATTCACGGCGCTTTCAATTACCTTAGTGGACGTCGTAGTGTTTGTTCCCTTATCATTAGCAGGCGGACTTATAGGAAATATTCTTCGTGAGTTTGCCTTAGTAGTCGTGTTCTCTACGTTAATGAGTTTATTTGTTTCTTTCACATTAACACCATTGTTAGCATCACGTTGGGGTAAATTGGAAGTCTTCCATAAAGATTCACTTTGGGGCAGAATAAATCTTTGGATTGAAGAACAAATAGAGAAATTAATAGAAGTTTATGGTAAGGCTTTAAAGTGGGTTATCGGACACAAATTAATTTTATTAGCCTTAGTACTTTCACTTTTTGGTGGCATTGGCTTCTTAGGAATGTCAGGATTTATTGGTAGTTCATTTGCCGGAAGTGGCGACAGAGGCGAGTTTTATTTAGTAATGGAGTTAGAACCGCAAGCTACTTTACAACAAACCAACAAAATTGCTTCTCAAGTAGAAAAAATTGTGTTAGAATATCCTGAAGTAACCAAAGTATTTACCAATGTTGGTGCTATTGCTACACAAATGGGTGGCTACATCGATGCACCTAACCAAGCAGACATGACGGTTTCATTAGTCAATAAATTAGATAGAACTCGTTCAACCGATGAAATCATCGGCTTAATACGTCAGCGTTTAGATAGTATTCCGGGCATCAGCTTCTCCATCAAACCGGCAAGTATTACAGGAGGAAATCAACCGCAAATACAATTAGTTATCATGGGTTCTGATTTAGATGAAGTTTGGAAATATGCCAGAAAAGTACACGATATTATCAAGAAAACTCCGGGAACTGATTATGTAGAATACAGCACCAAATCTTCTAAAACAGAAATTCAAATTGCTTTAGATAGAGAAAAAATTGCTCGAATGGGATTAAACATCCAAAGTGTGGGTTATGCTATCCAATTAGCATTTAGAGGCAACGATGATTCTAAGTTTAAAGAAAATGGAGAAGAATATGCTATTAATATTCTATATAATAAGGTGGACAGAAAAAGCATTACAGATGTGGCTAATACATCCATACAAACTCCAAATGGAGGCATCGTTCGCTTAGGTGATATCGCCACCATAAAAGAAGTACAAGGTCAATCTGTCTTGGAACGATACAATCGTTTAAATTCAGTCCAAGTTTTATCGTCTGCAGTGGGACGACCAACAGGAACTGTAACAGCCGACATCAAAGAACAAATCGACAAAGCCGGTTTTCCTTCTACAATAAAAATTGATTATTTGGGAGAACAAAAAAACCAAGGCGATTCATTCGGCAGTTTAGGAATTGCCATGGGTTTAGGTTTATTGTTAGTTTATTTAATTATGGTGGCTTTATACGAAAGTACTCTTTATCCTTTCGTAGTATTATTCTCTATTCCGGTTGCCTTAATCGGTGCAGTTTTAGCTTTAGCGTTAACGCAAGAAAGTTTAAGTATTTTCGGTATCATCGGCTTTATTATGTTGATGGGTTTAGTAGCTAAAAATGGTATTTTATTGGTGGACTTCACCAACCAATTAAAAGCACAAGGTTTACAATTAAAAGAAGCTTTAGTAGAAGCAGGAAAAGAACGTTTACGTCCAATTTTAATGACAACAGTTGCCATGATTTTCGGTATGCTTCCGATTGCCTTATCTAACGGTCCGGGTTCAGAGTTTAAACGTTCAATGGCTTGGGTAATTATTGGTGGTTTAACCAGCTCACTTTTATTAACGTTGTTCGTTGTTCCAAGTGTTTATTATGTTGTAGATAGAATTAAAGAAAAAATAAGCGGGAAGCAATCCAAAAAATAATGGATTGCTTTTCTTTAAATTTTTATTTTAAAATTTCTACTTCAAAGACGAGCACAGAATTTGAAGGAATCGCACCAACCGACCTATCACCATAAGCCAATCTACTTGGAATAATTAATGTGCCTTTATCGCCGATTCTAAAATGCTGAATTCCGATATCTAAGCCATCAATTACTTGCTTAGCTCCTACTGTAAACTGAAGTGGTGTTTTTCTTTCATGCGAATTATCAAAAACTAAATTATTGAGCAAATAACCTTTATAATGGATTTTTATTAGCATACCTTTTTTAATAGAATCACCATTTTCTGTATTATTAATGGCATACCAAATGCCACTCGAATCAACGACAAAATTTTTTAAAAGATTTCGTTGAAGATAATTTTCCATTGCTGTAGAATCTAAAGCTTGTTGCGCTTGTGCTTGATTTATTTTTTCTGTTTCATAAGCTGATTTGGTTTTAAAATCAACTAAAGTCATTATAAAAGTATATTTCTTGTTTCTCCGATGAATACTACTATCCAACAAATGCGCAGGCACTTTGAGCTTTATTGAATCTCCTTTTCCTAACAAAGAAAAAAATTGGATAACATCATTTGCATTTGTAGATTGTTTAAATTCTAATTCAACGCCAGAAGTTGTTTCAAAAATATTAGTATTAAAAATTTCTTTATTTTCATCAGAATATTTGCGCAAATGCATCCAAATTCTATCGCCATAAATTGGCTTTGCTTTTGATGTATCAAGAGAAAAAAGTTGATAAGAAATGCCGTTTGAAGTGTGTATCCATTTCTGTTTATGACAAGCAAATACAGGCAACAAAAAGAAAAATAATATTCCAAAAATAAAGAAGCGCATTTTGTGTTGTAAGATAAAACATTCATTTTTGTAAAGAAATACTTCCGCAATTTTAATAAGGTAATTAACTCAAAAAAAATAGCATGAAAATATTGATGGTTTGCTTGGGAAATATTTGTCGCTCACCTTTAGCAGAAGGAATTTTGCGACATAAATGTGCACAAAAAAAATTAGATTGGTATATCGACAGTGCCGGCACCGGAAAATGGCATTTAGGTGCTGCGCCGGATAAGCGTTCTATTCAAGTTGCATCTAAACACGGCATCGATATTTCGGGATTGCGCGCAAGAAGTGTACATAGCTCCGACTACGAGGAATTTGATATTATTTTTGCCATGGACAAATCCAACTATAAAGATTTAATGAGTTGGGCGTTGGATAAAGAAGAAGAAAACAAAGTAAAAATGATTCTCAACGAAGTTTATCCCAACGAAGATAAAAGTGTTCCGGATCCATATTTTAACGATGATGGTTTCCAAAATGTCTATGAAATGCTGGATAAAGCCTGCGATAAAATCATAGAAAAATATGCTTAATAAATCCAAGCATTTATTCATAGTTTGGCTTTGTCTTGTTGGAAGTCTGAACAACGTTTATGCCGGTTTTATTTCAACATTTACTTACGGTAACAACTTAACTTTCTACAATAAAAAAGAAGATTTAAAAGCCGACTTATACAAGCCTAATTTCTCAACTTCGTCTGCACCTTTAGTTATTCTTTATCATGGTGGCGGCTATGCTTCCGGCGACAAAAACATGAAAAGCATAAAAGATTTTGCAATGCTTTTTAATAACGCCAACATCTCTGCCGTAATTCCCGATTTCCGACAGGGTTGGTATGAATCTGAATCGAAAGGATTATGTGGAAGTGCAACGCCCGAAACATTTTTAGATGCTGCGCATCGCGCTTATCAAGATTGCAGAGCTTTAATTCGATTTTGCAAAGCAAATGCTTCTTTATTAGGCATCGACTCGAATAAAATATTTTTGTTTGGCATTAGCTCCGGCGGTTTCTTGGTAATGCATTCATTATATATGAACGATAGCAGCGTTGACATAGAACGATTAGCGCGCTTAGGCAGTTTAGATAACCAAAGTAATAAGTTGACTAACTCCACTGATGTGGCCGGCATTATTAGTGTTGTCGGTGGTTTTTATGAAGCCAATCCAAGCATTATAAAACCGTATCCATTGTTAATGTTTAATAATACTTGCGATGCTGCGGTTGACTTTAATAAAGGTTGGTTGGGCAATTGCAGCAATACGGCACGAACGTATGGACCTGGCATTTTCACTTCCACATTAGAGTACTATCATCATCCATATAACTTACATGTTTTTTGTGGTTATAATCATGGATTTAATACACTTGCATTTCCCGAAGGTGGCGACGATCAAGCCGTAAATTATGTAATAAAAAAGTCGGTTGCTTTTATCCATCAAGTTGTAGAACATACTTTTCAAAATGGAAATTTCACAGCATCTGATTCTATCACTTCTGTTCCGGTTTATGATTGTAAAAATTTTGAAACTTTTTATTGGTGTAAAGATGATAGCGCAACTATTGCCGATGAAACTTTTTATGTTTCGCCTAATCCTATTAATTGTGGACTTCAACCGAAATTAAATATTCGACATTCAAAAAATGAAGTTTTGTATGTAGAAGTATTGAGCGAAATGGGCGAAATTATTTCCCGTCAAAAAATAAACTATGAAACTGCTCAAAATATTATTTTCCTAAACAATAACAATTTTCATATCGGCATTAATATTCTTTTAGTAAAAAATGCTGAAGGAAAAATTTTGTATCGCACCAAAGTGATGCGTTATTGCGCTTATTAGAATTTCTTACGGAATATATTTTTGCAAAGTAAAACTAAAGGTCGTGCCTTTGTCGAGTTCGCTACTCACATTAATGGTTTGTTCGTGTGCTTCTATTATATTTTTTACGATAGACAAACCCAAACCGGTTCCATTTATTTTTCGGTTTCTGCTCTTATCAGCGCGATAAAAACGCTCGAATAATCTTGGCAAATGTTCAGGAGAAATGCCGGGACCATTATCCGAAATTTCTATCAAAAACTGTTCATCTAAATCGTGAATATAAATATGCGTCGTGCCGTTTTCTCGACCGTATTTAATAGAGTTTGAAATCAAGTTTTCCAACACTTGCGTAATGCGTTTTATATCGGCAAAAACAAAAACAGTGTTTTCATCACTGTGCAATTTTAACGTTGTATTTTGTCGTTGCGCTAAATGTTGATATTGAAAAAATACTTTCTTTATCAACTTCACTAAATCAAAAGCTTCTTTATTGAGTTCCACACGTCCACTTTCAAATTTTGAAATTTCCAATAAATCGGAAACAATCGTTTCTAAGCGCTCTATATTGCTGTTAGCTTTTTCCAAATACATTTTAATAAATGTTGGATCATCTAAATCCGAATCGAGTAAAGTTTCGATATAACCTTGCGCATTAAAAATAGGTGTTTTCAATTCGTGCGAAACATTGCCGACAAACTCTTTTCGGTAAAGTTCCATTTTGCGCAGTTCGCGAATTTGTTTGTTTTTATTAATTGCCCATTCTGCCACATCGCGTTCAACCGTTTTTATCAAATTACTGCTGCTATTGAGCTTGGCTTCTTCTTGAAATTTAAGTGGTCGACCAATGGTTTTATAAATGATTTTTATTTTACTATATACAAATCGAATTAAGATAAATCGAAATAAAAGAAATGTGGTAAAAAATATGATGAATAAAGTCAATAAATAATACAATGGATATACTTCCATCTTAAAAATGTAGCTGATAGATAAAAAGATGGCAGTAGAAAAAATTGCTACTGCCATGCTTGTATATAATGCTAATAAAGTTGGAGAAGCATTTCTGCTCATATTTCTTCAAATTTGTATCCGATTCCTTTTACAGTTTTGATTAAATCTTCGCCCAATTTTTCACGCAATTTTCTGATATGTACATCTATAGTTCTGTCGCCAACGATGATATCTCTTCCCCAAATTTCATTCAAGATTTCATCTCGCTTAAACACTTTTCCAGGTTTAGATGCCAACAAATACAACAATTCAAATTCTTTACGCGGAACTGCCATTTCATTGCCATTAAATATAATTAAATAGCGTTCTCTGTCGATTTGGATATTGCCGACATCTAAGAATGATGATTTAGATTCTTTAGCTTCATAACGACGCAACAAAGCTTTCAAGCGACTAACCAAAACTCTAGGTTTAATAGGTTTGCTGATATAATCATCTGCGCCGGTTTCAAAACCTGCTATTTGAGAATAATCTTCTGTTCTTGCCGTTAAAAAGGCAATAATTGTATTTTCAAACTGAGGCATTTCACGCATTGTTCTACATGCTTCTATGCCATCCATTTCCGGCATCATCACATCTAATAACACGATGTCCGGTTGATTTTTCTTTGCTTTTTCTAAAGCTTGTTTGCCGTTTTCGGCAGTTTCAACAGCAAAACCTTCTTTTTCAAGGTTATAACTTAAGAATTCTAAGATATCTGGTTCGTCATCAACAACCAGAATTTTAAACGTTTTTTCAGCCATTTTCGTAGTGGTATTTTTATTGTGTTAACGCAAAATTAACACAAATTATTCAATCTTCCAATTTTCTCAACAAACATATTAAATTCTTCTTGATTTAGTATGTATTTTTACCAAAAATATTACAAAACCATTTTTTAATTAAATAGAATTAGATGAAAGGAATTATTTTAGCCGGAGGAAGTGGCACGCGTTTGTACCCGATTACGTATGCTATCAGCAAGCAAATTATGCCAATTTACGACAAACCGATGATTTATTATCCGTTGTCTGTATTGATGCTTGCCGGCATAAAAGACATTCTCATCATTTCCACTCCACACGATATGCCGAATTTTCAACGTTTATTAAGCGATGGAAAAACGATAGGTTGTAATATTCAATATGCTATACAAGAAACGCCCAACGGTTTGGCGCAAGCATTTGTAATTGGAAAAGAATTTATTGGCAAGGAGAAAGTGGCGTTAGTTTTAGGCGATAATATTTTTTATGGTTCTGAATTGGGTGATTTATTGGAGAAAAATAACAATCCTGATGGCGGTGTTATTTATGCTTATCATGTTTCTGATCCGGAACGATATGGTGTGGTTGAATTTGACAAGCAACTTAATGCAATATCTATAGAAGAAAAACCAACACAACCGAAATCGAATTATGCAGTTCCGGGTTTATATTTTTATGATAATGAGGTGGTTGAAATTGCTGAAAATTTACAACCCAGCGCACGTGGCGAATATGAAATTACAGATGTAAACAGAGAATATCTCAAGCGTGGTAAATTAAAAGTCGGCATTTTAGACAGAGGCACTGCATGGTTAGATACCGGCACATTTGATTCGTTGATGCAGGCATCGCAGTTTGTACAAGTAATTGAACAACGTCAAGGTTTAAAAGTAGGTTGCATCGAAGAAGTTGCCTATCGCAAAGGATTTATTTCTGCCGAACAACTTAAATCTATTGCGCAACCCTTATTGAAAAGCGGTTATGGTCAATATTTGTTGGATATTTTGAAGTAGTGATTAGTGAAGTGTAATTAGTGATTAGTTTTTGAGAGTTTACGTTTTAAAATAAAATTTTGATGAAAGTAATTGTTACAGGTGGCACAGGTTATATTGGTTCGCATACGATAGTAGATTTATTGGAAAATAATTTTGATGTTGTTTGTGTAGATAATCTTTCTCGTTCGAAAAAATATACCTTAGTAGAAATTGAAAAAATAAGCGGAAAGAAAATCAACTTTTATCAAATTGATTTATGTGATAAACAAGCAGTTCTCGATTTATTTTCCGAACATAACGATGCAGTTGGCGTAATACATTTTGCTGCCTTAAAATCTGTTCCTGAATCGGTGGAAAATCCTCTATTGTATTATACCAATAATATAGACTCTTTGCTAAATGTATTGCTGGCAATTCAACAATTTTCTATTCCAAATTTTGTATTTTCTTCTTCTTGTTCCGTGTATGGCAATGCCGAACAATTACCGGTTACCGAACAAACACCGATAAAAAATGCGGAAAGTCCGTATGCACACACCAAGCAAATCGGCGAAGATATTATCCGAAATTTTGCGAATACCAATCCAAGAATAAATTCCATTTTATTGCGATATTTTAATCCTATTGGTGCGCATCCCTCTGCATTAATTGGCGAAATTCCGATTGACCAACCCAACAATTTAGTGCCTTACATTACGCAAACGGCAATCGGAAAATTACCGCAATTGACTGTTTTTGGAAATGATTACCCAACGCGCGATGGCAGCAATATCCGCGATTATATTCACGTTTGCGACATTGCGCATGCACACACATTAGCATTAAATTTTTTGATTGATAAAAAGAATACAAGCAATTGCGATGTGTTTAATTTAGGTTCAGGAAATGGCGTCTCTGTGTTAGAAGTTATCCAAGCATTTGAAAAAGCAACTCTACAAAAATTAAATTATACAATTGGCGCTCGCCGTGCCGGCGATGTTGTTGCCGTTTATGCTGACAATACCAAAGCAGCCAAGCAATTAAATTGGCAGTGCAAATACAACTTAGAAGATGCGATGCAAAGTGCTTGGAATTGGGAATTAAAAATGCAGGAATTGTTTTAGATGAATAGAGATGAGATTTAAGAATTCAGATTTAAGATTTAGGATTTTTACTAATTCCAATTTTTCTCACACTTCACTCTTTACTCAATTATTTTGTATCTTGTTTTTCAATCAAAAAAATAAAAATTATGAAACAAGCATTTTTAGTATTATTTATTGCCTTTGGACTTTTAGCAAATGCAAAAGGTTTTAAAGGAAAATGGAAAGGCATTGGCGACCAAATAGACGGACACAGTTGGGACATCGTTCTTAATTTTCAAGATGAAAATAATATCAGCATTAATTATCCGAGTTTAGGTTGTTCCGGCAATTGGACTTTGCAAAAAACAGCAACCAATGACAACATTTTCATAGAAAATATAACCGAAGGAACTGACAAATGCGACCAAGGCTGTGAAGTGCATCTACAAAAATTAAAAAGAAAAAAGCTAAAAGTGGTTTATTATCTCCGCAGCTATGATGCTGACAAGCCAATTGCAGAAGGCACTTTGCGCAAACAAAGAAAATAAATTGAAAAGATTATTTGACAAAAATCCATTTACCAATTTCTTTGAAAGTAACTTTTTTGCCTTGTATTAAAATTCCGATTCTATAAATACGAGCGGCAACATAAACCATTCCGAGAGAACAAACAACTAATATAAACATCGACAATAATTGTTCCCACCAAGCTACCTGAAACGGAATTCTTGTTATCATAATTATTGGCGAAGAGAACGGTAAAACTGAGCCCCAAAATGCAGCGTTTGAAAATGGCTGTGCCAAAGTTGCCGACATTAAAATCATGGAAATGATAATTGGAATAGTGATTGGAAAGGTAAATGTTTGCATGTCACTATCATCCGTAACGGCTGCTCCGATAGCTGCAAATTGTGATGCATAAAATAAATATCCAAAGACAAAATAAAACAAGAAACTCAATAACATTCTCGGAATATTCAAATCGTGAAATGCATTAGAAATATTCATTAGCATTTGCGTAGATTCTGACGACGATGCCATTTGGCTGCTTTGTTGCATAGCTTGCATTGCCATTAATTTATCGCCCATAAAAACAGGCAACAACATATTAATTAAAACAGTAAGAATTCCCCAACATAAAAATTGCGTTAAACCCACAGCACCAATGCCAATAATTTTTCCCAACATTAATTGAAATGGTTTAACGGTAGTTACTAAAACTTCAACAATTCTATTTGTTTTTTCTTCTGTAACACTTCGCATTACCATGGCGCCATAAACAATCAAGAAAATATAAATGAGCATACCGCAAGCATAGCCAAACATACCGGCAACTTCCGAGCTTCCTTTTTTCTTTTTATTGTCGATGATTTGTTCTACAGAAATTTTCTTATCGAAATATTCTATCGTATCAATATTATAATGACGTTCCGACAATGCTCGATTTCTTATTTCATCTGACAAATTATTGATGATATGTTCTTTGGTCGTAATGCCTAATTCATTTTCCGAGTAATACGCAATGCCTAAAGGTTGTTCAAGGTTGATTTTAGGAATGTATAAAATGCCGTCGCAATTGATATTTTGATAAATATGTTTGAGTGAATCTATCGGTTGTTGGTTGCCTGTAAGATACACAAAGCGCAAACTTTCGCCAACATCCATTCCTCTGAATTTATCTTCAAAAAGTCCGCTGTCATCTTTTACAGCAATCTTAATTTTTTCTTGTGCACTTGTAGCAATAGCAACAGTTCCGATAATAACCAAGCCGAATAAAATAGGAATAAGGAAAGTTAGAACAAGAAATGATTTCTTTTTTACTCTCGTTAAATATTCTCGTTTTATTATATACCAAGTTTTTTTCATGCTATTTTCTCATTGCTTATTTATATTTCTTGTATCTCTTTATCAAGAAATATTATTGACTTTTTTCTTGTACTTGTTGAATAAAAATTTCGTGTATGCTTGGTAAGATTTCCGTCATGCTGGTAATTTCTATCTGATGTTGTAATAAAATTTTCAAGATATCATTTGGTAATTGATTTTCTTTTAGTTTAAAAATCAATACCTCATTTTTTTCTTCTACAATCTCTGTTTGTGTTCTAATGGCATCATTAATTGGCGTTTCAGGATTAATAGTTACTCGAATTAAATGTTTTTTAAATTGCTGTTTAATATTTTGCACATTACCTTCTAAAATTATTTTTCCTTCATTTATCAAATAAATTTCTTCGCAAATTTCTTCTACATTTTCCATCCTATGTGTCGAAAAAATTATGGTAGTTCCTTTTTGATGTAATTCAAAAATTTCTTGTTTAATAATTTCAGCATTTAATGGATCTAAGCCGGAAAAAGGTTCATCTAAAATCAATAATTTCGGATCATGCAGAACAGTAACAACAAATTGTACTTTTTGCTGCATACCTTTCGAAAGCTCTTCAATGGTTTTATTTCGCCAAGAATCTATGTCTAATTTATTGAGCCAATAATCTATTTTTTGCGTTGCTTCTTTCTTAGAAAAATTTCTCAGTTGTGTAAAATAATACAATTGTTCTTCTACTTTCATTTTCTTGTACAAGCCACGTTCTTCAGGCATGTAGCCAATCAAGTTTTGATGTTTTTCAGCAAGCTTTTCGCCATTAAACAAAAGTTGGCCGCTATCCGGAAAAAATATTTGTGTAATATTTCTGATTAAAGTAGTTTTTCCTGCGCCGTTCGGTCCTAATAATCCATAAATTTTATGCGCATCAAAAGCTAAGCTAACATCTTGTAAGGCAACCTTATTTTGAAAAGATTTGGAAACATTTTTAACTTCCAACAAATGCATTTTTCTATTTTTATTTTACGATAATTGGTTGAGCTATTTGTCCGGTTTCTGTTTGCAAACGCAATAAATACATGCCTGAATTAAGATTAGAAAATGCAATGCGCAACTCGTTTATACCTTTTGTTGTTTGATGTAATTCTCCTTGTTGAACGATATTTCCGGCAACAGAAATAATTTGATAACGAACGTCAGAATTTTCGTTTAAAGTATAATTTACTTGAATAAAATCGCTCGCCGGATTTGGAAATAATTTTACTTGTTGGAAAATATCTTCTTGTTGATGTATCGTAGAAACATTAGTTGCCGTAATAAAATTGCCGAGAGAATCCACAATAAATACTGTAAAATTAGCGCCATTACTATTGCTTCCCGGAGCCAAAAATCCTGAAATTAATAAGGTTGTTGTTTGTCCGCCAAGAGCTGACAAATCGAACATATAGGTTGAAATATTAAAATTACCATCGGCCGTTTTCAACTTAAATTTTATAAAATTATTTTCAAATGTTGTTGGAGCTACTTGGTGCAAACTATCATTATCTATTAATAAAGTGTTGAGTGTATCAACAGCGTAAACATCAAATGTTGGTGCATCGGTGCTGCCGTGAACGAATACGCATAAAACTTCATTAGCTGTTGGTGTTCCTAACGCAGATTGTTCAATACTTAAAATTCTTAATTGCGTGGAAACTCCATCAGGATTAGTTAAATAGGCTGTATCATTCGTAACGCCATTTAAAATCAAGACATATTTTTTGCCAGCTTGAAATGCTTGTGTCAACGAAATACTTTTTGCTGTATCTCTTTTAGATTGAAATTTTATAGTGTAAGTAGTGTCGCCATCAATAGACAAAAAGGATGTAGCTGTTTGAAAATCCAAGCTATCTTTCATCACATTAGCATCTGCAAAAACTTTTACAGATTGCATCACAGAATCTGCGGAATTATTGATGAATTGAATTTGTGTGTTTTGTGCTTTACTCCAAATACAACTGAATAATAGTCCACAAAGAAGGTAAATATTTTTCATTATTATACATTAAACTAAGGCGAAGGTAAGAAAAAGTATTCGCACAATAGTCAATGTAATTCTTAACCACTGTTAATGGAAAAACTTATCGAAAAAGCCTTTGTGTTTTTCTTTTTGTGCTTGCGGACTGAAATTCTTGGAATTTTTTAATTTTTCCATTAACTCCGTTTCTTCGGCTGTTAAATCTTGTGGTGTATAAATTTGCACATCTACAATTTGGTCGCCTTTGCCATAACCATTCAAACTTGGAATTCCTTTGCCTTGAAGTTTAAATAATTTTCCGCTTTGCGTGCCCTTCGGAATTTTTATTTTAGCTGTACCACCAATAGTTGGCACTTCAACCTGTGTTCCCAACGCTGCCTCTGCAAAATTTAAGAAAAGATGATACACAACATTGGTATCTTCTCTTTTTAATTCAGGATGTGGAACTTCTTCGATATTGATTAATAAATCGCCCGGATAACCGCCTCTGATGCCGGCATTTCCTTTGCCATTCATCGACAATTGAATGCCTTCGCTTACGCCGGCAGGAATATCAATACTAATAACTTCTTCGCCATAAACGCGACCTTCGCCTCTACATTTTGTACATTTATTGGTAATGATTTTGCCTTCACCTTCACAAGTTGGACAAGTGCCGGTTGTAGCCATTTGTCCTAAGAATGTTTGCGTTACTTTTCGCACTACGCCACTTCCGTTACAAGTGTTACAAGTTTGATAAGAATTTTTATCTTTTGCACCGATGCCGTTACAAGCATCGCAAGTAATATGCTTTTTTACTTTTATTTTTTTCTGAGCACCACTTGCAATTTCCTCCAAATCCATTTTCACTTTTACACGTAAATTGCTACCACGTTGACCGCGCCCACGCTCCTTGCGTCTTCCTCCACCGCCAAAAAATGATTCGAACGGATTGCCATCGCCGCCGCCACCGAAGATATCGCCGAATTGAGAAAAAATATCTTCCATATTCATTCCGCCACCATAGCCGCCGCCACCAAAACCTCCGGCTGCGCCTTGGTGACCAAAACGGTCATAGCGCGCACGTTTTTCGTTGTTGCTCAATATGTCGTATGCTTCGGCTGCTTCTTTAAATTTTTCTTCTGCAGCTTTATCTCCCGGATTTTTATCCGGATGATATTGCAACGCCATTTTACGGTAGGCTTTTTTAATTTCGTCCGCAGTTGCAGATTTGGAAACACCTAATACCTCGTAATAATCTCTTTTCATTTTTTGTTAATCCTTATTTTATTTACCTACAACTACTTTAGCATATCGAAGAATGATATCATTTAATGTATATCCAGCTTGAGCTTCGTCAATAACTTTTCCTTTTAATTCTTCGCTTGGTGCAGGAATTTCGGCAACGGCTTCGTGTTGCTGTACATCAAAATCTTTCCCGATGCTTTCCATCGTTTTCAAACCTTTATTTTGTAAAGTTTTTAGAAATTTTTCATAAATAAGCTGAACGCCTTTTGTGTAATTCTCGGCGTTTTTATCATCTTCATATACTTTTTGCGCGCGTTGGAAATCATCTAAAATAGGCAATAATTCGCGCATAATATCTTGACCAGCAGATTTAAAAAGCTCGATGCGTTCTTTGGCGTTACGTTTCTTGAAGTTATCAAATTCGGCAAACAAGCGTAAATATTTGTCTTTTTGCTCTTCCAAAGCAGTTTTTAATGCCGACAATTCGTCTATTTCTTTATTTTCGGCTACTTGATTTACAGTTTCCTGCTGACTTTCTGACTGATTATTTTCTAAAGTTTCCGTCTCATTTGATGGGTTTTCTTCAGAAATCACTTTATCTTCTTGTTCTACAATATCTTTTTCCTCTAACATGATTAGAATTTTTTCTATTGAAGTCAAAATGTTTGCCAATTGCCATTAAACGACAATTTGACACAAAGAAGCTGAACTAAACGAAACAAATTACTTTTTCAATTTCTTATCTACTAATTCCTCGATAAGTTGATGGGTTGGATTGATGGCAATAACGTATCCGGATTCATCAATCAAAACAGTTTGTGGAATAAATTGAATACCATATTTCCGGGCTCCATCTGAATACCAGCCTCCTAAATCGGATACATGGTTGGGCCAAATTAAACCATCTGCTTTTATTGCACTCGTCCAATTTGCTTGGTTATTATCTAATGAAACGCTATAAATTGTAAATCCTTTTATCCCCTTTTCAAACTTTTTATCTTGATATTTATTGTATAAAGCAACTAATGCCGGATTATTTCTCCTACAAGGACCACACCATGATGCCCAAAAGTCGATTAAAACCAAATTGCCTTTTAAAGAAGATAAGGCAATATAATTTCCATTTGGATCTTTATAATTCAGCTCGATAGCCTTAGTGCCAACGGCTGGCATTTGTGCCTGAATTAATGTAACTGAACCGAAAAACAATACGGTAAAAAGTAATTTATTCATATAAAATCTTAAACATCAAATATAGACAAATATTGTGCCTATTTGCTTTTAAAACAATCAGAAAATCTTAATTTTAATAAAAAAAGAAAATGAAGAAATTAATAAAATTCGTAGTCATACTCATTTGTTTATTGATTGTAACATTTTTTATTCTACAAAAGAAATCAATTCCTTTAGAAACATTAAAAGAAAGATACACGACAACTGCTTCTCAATTCTTGGAATTAGATGGCATGCAAGTACATTATAGAATTGAAGGTAAAGGAAAACCAATAGTTTTAATTCACGGAACAGGTTCGGCATTGCAAACTTGGGACGAATGGACAAAACAGTTAGTGTTAGATTCTTTTAAAGTAATACGTTTAGATATGCCGGCATTTGGGTTGACCGGTCCGAGAGCCGACAAAGATTATTCTATCAAAATGTATGTCGATTTTTTAGATAGATTTTTACAAAAAATCGGAGTTGATACGTTTGCATTAGGTGGCAATTCTTTAGGTGGAGAAATTGCTTGGAAGTATGCTGTGGCACATCCTGAAAAAGTATCAAAATTAATTTTGGTTGATCCGGCAGGATTTTATGCTCCGGAAAAACAAAATGGTGCTATTATTTTTAAGTTGGTAAAAAATAAATGGTTAGCTGATTTATTTTCAAAATTAGATACTAAAATTATTGTTGATGCCACTTTGAAAGATGTTTATGAAGATGATTCTAAAATCACAGATAAGATGAAAAACTTATATTACGATATGTCGATGCGCGAAGGCAATCGGGAAAGTTTTTCTGCGCGTGTGCAACAAATAGAAAAAGAACCAAAAGTTGATGTTGCTAAAGTTGAAGCACCAACTTTAATTCAATGGGGAAAAGAAGATAAATTGATTGATATATCCATGTTGGAAAATTTCAAAAAAATTCCGAATCATCTAATTAAGATATATGAACATTGCGGACATGTTCCTCAAGAAGAAATTCCTATTGTTTCTGTAAATGACGTCATACATTTTTTAAAATAATGGTATAATTTTTGTATAAATCATTAATAATTATAATTTATGAAAACTGCAATAGCACTATTAATTGGTATTTTCTTTTCGATTTCCTTTTCATTTGCAAGTGGAAATTTTAATGCAAACAATTTAACGCCGGAAATAAACGATATTATCAATCAGGTAAATAAAGATTGTAATTTGAATGCATCTCAAGCGAGTAAATTCAAAAGCGATTATATTTTATTTTTAAATGAAAACAAGAAACCGAACGCCAACACTAAATTGTTATTGGCCTTGTTGGGTGGAAAATTGAAATCCTATTTCGATAGTAAGCAATTAGAAACAATAACTAATATGGCTAACGCCGGAAAATTAGAACCCAAAAGTTATATTCCTGCAACAACAACAACAACAACAACAGCTACATCGACAGCAACAATCAATATTCCGGCACAATCAAACGTTACGGAACTCTTTAAGCAACTTCAAAACTATATGAAAGTAGCACCGGATAAGGCTGCAGCAGCAATTCCGATTTTACAAAATTACGATGCTCAACTTATTAATATAAAGAAAGAAAATGCCGGAAACATTAATAAGCTTAATCAAGAAAAAAATAATTTGGGTGCGCAAACGGTAACTTCATTAAGAAAATATTTGAATAATAGCCAAATAAACACTTTGGTTTTGGCGATAACTATGCAAGAAAATATTTTATCGGGTAAAAATATCTCTGCCGACCAAAAACAATTCTTGGATAAAATCAGAAATCAATATCAACTCAATGATGTACAAACGATGTCGGTTGTATTAGTGTTGGTGCAAGGAAAAATTCGCGGAGATGCCATAAAAGCTTTGCATAAAACTGACCCAAATAAAGCCGGACAAGAATTTATTACAATGATGAATGATTTAAACAATCAACTAAAGACATCGCTTACTTCATCTCAATACAATAAAATTAAAACAGATTTAGAAGCATTATTGAAGAAATAAAAAATTGTCGATTAGAATTGGGTTAAAGCGTTTGCAATTTTCATTGCAGAAGTTTTCCAAATAAATTGTTGTGCTTGTTTTTTCCCTTTTTCTATTAGTTGATTTCTAAGCATTTTATCTTCAATTAGCCGTTGCATTGCCATAGCAATTTCTATTGTTTCATTTGGACTTATCAACAATGCTGCATCGCCTGTAATTTCGGGTAATGATGTAGTATTAGAAGCAATTACAGGCACTCCAAGTTGCATGGCTTCCAGTACCGGAATGCCAAAACCTTCGTACCAGCTTGGGTAAACCATTGCAAAACTTTGTTGCGTCAAATGAATTAAATCTTCTCGTTGGATTTGTTCTATCCAAACTACATCATTTTTAAATCTCATTTTTTGGTAGAAATCTTCTACGTTCTTATTTAACCATGCTTTTCTACCAACAATAACTAATTGATGTTGTTGTGAAAAATTAGATTTGAAATACTCGAATGCTTTTAATAAACCTAATACATTTTTTCTCGGATGAACGGCTCCAACAAAAATAAAATAAGGAATCTGAGAAGATAAACGACTGTCGATTTGATGCACATTTTTAGAACTTGAATTAGAAGTGTTTTCAAAAGCATTATATGCTACTTCAATTTTGTTGGATGGAATATTATATACAGTAGAAATTTCTTGTTTTGTAAACTTCGAAACGGTAAAAATTCGTTGAGCTTTATGGCAATATTTTGGTGTAAAATGTCGATAATAATTTCTAACTAAAAATGGAGTATGTTCCGGAAAACGTTCAAAGCCAATATCGTGAATAGTGAGAATTTGTTTTATGTTAGTAGATAAAGAACAAAAACCATCCGGTGAAAAAAATACATCAATTTTATTTTGTTGAAATACTTTTGGAATAGAATATTCAAACCACCAATACCACAAAAACGGATGACGAGCCGGCGGAGAAACGACAAGTGGTTGCACATTATTCCCAAAAATAAAATCAGAAGAAAATGACCTGTCAAACAAGAAATAAAAATCGTGTTCAGGCAAGAGTTGCACCAAGTTTTTGGATAGCTCATGAGTATAAATCCCGATACCTTCTAATTTATCTTTGATTAGAAAACGCGTATTAATAGCTATTCTCATACTTGAAGTTTACCTTATTCACAAACGTCGGACTTATTAACAATCTGTCGAAAGATAAGATTTTCAATGCATTTTATATTAAAATGAAATAATTAACTTTGAGAAAATTTACCGTTTATGAGATTTGTAGTTTCGTCTTCACAATTATTGAAAAATTTACAGAAAATCGGTGGTGTTATCAGCACCAATACGGTTTTACCAATTTTAGAAGATTTTCTTTTTGATATCGACAAAAACCGATTAAATATTACTGCTACCGATTTAGACACTACCATGTCTGTTTCTATGGAAGTAGATTCAAAAGAAACCTTCAAAGTGGCCATTCCGGCAAGAATTTTATTAGATAGTTTAAAAGCATTACCGGAACAACCTATTACTATTGCTGTGGATGAAACCACCAATGGAATTGAAATTACAACCGACAATGGAAAATATAAATTAAGCGGAGAAAATAGTATAGATTTCCCGAAAGAGCCAAGTGCAGAAAACGTAGAACAAGTAACTTTGGCTTCTTCAATTTTAAATACAGGCATTTCAAAGACACTATTTGCTGCAAGCACAGACGAGTTGCGACCAGCCATGACCGGCGTTCTTTTTCAATTAGATGAAAATGGAATTACGTTTGTAGCTACTGATGCTCATAAATTAGTGAAGTTTAACCGCAGTGATGTGCAAGGTGGCAATACAGCATTTATCGTTCCGCGCAAAGCCTTAAACTTATTAAAATCGGTAGTGCCAAATAATGACACAGAAGTTGCTGTTCAATTTAATAAAGCCAACGCATTTTTTACGTTCGATAATATCCAACTTATTTGCCGATTAATTGACGCAAAATATCCGGATTATAATGCTGTTATTCCAAAAGAAAACCCAAATTTATTGACCGTTGCCAAAGATGATTTTCTATCTTCATTAAAAAGAACATCCATATTTTCTAATAAAACAACACATCAAGTTGTCTTAAAAATGTCGGGTTCTGATTTAGCTGTTTCTGCGCAAGATTTAGATTTTTCTAATGAAGCATCTGAAAAACTTACTTGTGATTTTCAAGGTAGTGCTATGGAAATTGGATTTAATGCAAAATTCTTAATTGAGATGCTATCCGCATTAGATTGCAGCGACATCAATATCGAATTATCTACACCAAACAGAGCCGGCATCATTCGTCCTTCTGAAAAAGAAGAAAACGAAGATTTATTGATGTTGGTTATGCCGGTTATGTTGAATAATTAATTATACTTTACCACCAAATGAGAAAATGCTACGAGAAAATCGTAGCATTTTTTATTTCAACTTTAAACTATTAATCTATTTTCTTTTTGAAATTTTTAGGATACCATCGCACACTTTTAAAATTTTGAATTTGATCATTTATGATCTCAATACCTTCATTTTCTAATAATTCTTGCATTAAAGTTGGCGAACCAAAATGATGTTTTCCGGTCAATAATCCATTCCGATTTACAACACGATGTGCCGGCACATATTTATTAGTATTATGCGCATTATTCATCGCATAACCAACCGTTCTGGCAGAACCTTTAGTTCCGAGATGTGTTGCAATATCACCATAAGTACATACTTTTCCTTTCGGAATTTTCCGAACTAAGGCATATACTTTTTCATAGAAATCATTCATATCAATAGCTATTCTAAGCTACTTTAATTTCTTGACTTTTAGTAAGAAGTTTAGGTTAGCCTAAAAAAAATAATTTCATTTTTTTATAAAAGGTATTGACAAATTAAAAAATGCAGTATAAATTTGCCGTACATAAAAACCCAAGCCATGTTGACACCCTTAAAATACATGGCGCATGTACTACTTATTTTTTTAACTTTTACAATTGTACAAGCGCAAAACCAACCGAGCAATAGCATTTTATGCTACGTTAGTGCTGATTATGCAAGTCATACAGTAAAAGCTGCAATTTCACCTTCAAGTTCTTATAAAATATCTTGTAATTATGAGAATACAGAGGCATCCATCCCAAAATTTATTCAATTTAAATGTGCAGGAAACAGTGGTTCTATTGAAGTAAAAATTCATATTTCAAACGGAAAAACAGAACAAACTTTTGCTCAAACAATTCAATTAAATCAGCAAAATGCGTTGTACGAAATGCCCGTTTTAGTATATGTTTCCGATGCTCTTTCTCAAAGCAAGAATGCACATATAAGTGCCATCGAATTCAACAATCTTTCTAATTCAACAATTGCCTTAAATGAACTTAATTTTTCAAATTTCACTTCAACTTATGAAGTAAAATTAAATCAAGTTTTTACTGTTGATAAGAATTCAATAGAACAAAAAAATTATATCATCAAGAGTGATAAAACAAAATATATCAGTTTAAAAATATATAGTATCAATGGCGGTTTTGCTTCAAAAGTAAATAAGCAATTACAACCTGGAAATAACATTCTATCTTTTAATGATTTGAATTTGAAAAGTGGAAAATACGTTGTTACGACAACCGAAAACAATCAAAAAGATGATTTAATGAGTGGAAATATTTCAGCATTGAACTAACAATTTAAGTAGTCCAGTTGGGGGACAAGACCTTATTCCAATCTATTTCATAGTGCGGAGTAAGGTCTAATTTTTTTAAGAAACATTGTTTTCAGAAGAAATGATTCGTTCTTGTTTTGGTGTTTCTTTTTCATTGAGAAATTGTTTTTGGAATATCAAAATAATAAAAACACCAACAGTAATGCAGGCATCTGCTACATTAAAAATAAATTGAAAAAATTCAAAATATTTTCCTCCAAAAAAAGGAATCCAATCAGGCAAAACACCTTTAAACATTGGGAAATAGAACATATCTACCACTCGACCATGAAACCAACCTGCATAACCATGAGCAGGAAATAAAGAAGCTATTTGAGTAGTTGTACTTTCAGAAAAAATTTGTCCATAGAAAATACTATCGATAATATTTCCGACTGCTCCGGTAAGAATTAAAGACAAAGCAAAAATGAATCCTTTAGATGATTTTTTATTTTTGATTTGTTGCACTAAAAAATAAGTAATTATGGCAACTGCTATTATACGAAAAATAGTGAGCGCAAATTTTCCCAGTCCTTCACCGAAGCTCATACCAAATGCCATGCCTTCATTTTCTACAAAATGAATGCGTGCCCAGTCTCCGATGTAAGCATATTCATCGCCAATTCTCATGTGCAATTTCACGTATATTTTTGAAATCTGGTCGATAACTAAAGACAAAAACACAGTTAAAACTGCAATCGTTTTTTTATTCATAATAAGATTGACAAATGAGATTTTTATTCAGTTAGAAGAATTTATTTTTTTTCTAATCGCTTACCTTCTACACTTAATGTAGCGTGAGGAACAACCATTAATCTTTCTTTCGGAATCAAGACGCCGGTTTCTCTGCAAATTCCATACGTTTTATTCGCAATTCGAACTAATGCACTTTCTAAATGAGAAATAAGTTTCTGCATTCTACCTACGATTTGATTCATATTTTCGCGTTCTGTTGTTGAAGAACCATCATCAATACTTGCAAATTCTGTTTGTGATTCCGAAGCACTTTTTATTTGTTCTACATAAAAATCAACCTCTTCTTTTGCGCGTGCAATTTTCTTTAAAATCAATTCTTTAAACATAGCTAAATCCGCATCGCTATAGCGAACTATAGTAATATTTTCTTTTGGTGTTTCTTGTTTTGGTTTGGCAACTACTTTCTTTTCTACAACAATTTTTTCTTTTGGTGCAGATAACTTGGTTGGCTTTGTAGCTGGTTTTGATGCCTTTATTGGTGTTGGTTTAGCAACAGATTTTGGTGCTACTTTTTTTGTCGGTTTCGCTACTGCTTTTTTCGCTGGCTTCGCTACTACCTTTTTCGCCGGTTTCGCTACTGCTTTTTTCGCCGGTTTCGCTACTGCTTTTTTCACCGGTTTCGCTGCTACCTTTTTCGCCGATTTCGCTGCTACCTTTTTCGCCGGTTTCGCTGCTACTTTTTTTGCTGGTTTCGCTGCTACCTTTTTTGCTGGTTTCGATGCTACCTTTTTCGCCGATTTCGCTGCTACTTTCTTAGCTGGTTTTGCTGCTGCTTTCTTAGCTGGTTTTGCTACTACTTTTTTTGCCGGTTTCGCTGCTGCTTTCTTAACAGGTTTTGCTGCTGCTTTCTTAGCAGTTGTTTTTTTAGCTGTAGCTGTAGCTTTTGATTTCTTAGTCACTTTTGCCATCTTCTATGCTTTTTTTATGGTTAATTTTAATTGTTCTCCATTAATATCAAAATCTTTAACATCATTCAAATCATCAGAAATGAAAATATTATTTGCTAAAGTTTCGTTACAAATATATTCTTTATAATCATTAAAAATTCTATTTAAGATTGGATGATTTTGCACATAGATATTAATTTTGTCAGTAACCACAAAATCGGATTCCTTTCTTTCTGTTTGAATCTTATTCACGATTTCTCTGGCAAAACCTTCGTTCTTTAATTGCTCAGAAATTTGGATATCTAAAGCCACAGTAATTCCGTTATTGCTTGCAACTAACCATCCTTGAATATCGTCAGAAATAATTTCAACTTCTTCTACTAACAACGTAAATTTTTCTTGTTGAATAACGATTTCGATTTGTCCGTTTTTTTCTAATGCTAAGATTTCTTCATTCGTAAGTTCTTGTATAGCCAAAGAAGCATCTTTCATTTTATTGCCTAATTTCTTTCCTAATAATTTGAAATTAGGTTTCACTTTTTTAGAAATAATACCTGAAGTATCGCTAATGTATTCAATTTCTTTCACGTTAACCTCCGATAAAATCAAGGATTTTACTTTGTCGATTTGCTCGATAAAATTTTTGTCGATTGCAGGAATTAGAATTTTTTGTAATGGCTGGCGAACTTTTATTTTTGTTTTCTTTCTTAAAGATAAAACCAGCGAAGATATCTCTTGCGCCCATTCCATGCGTTGTTCTAAACCTGCGTCAATTAATTTTTCGTCTGCAGCTTGCAATATAGAAATATGCACCGATTCATTTGTTGCCAATAAATTTTGCCATAACCAATCGCTAACAAATGGTGCTATCGGACTCATTAATTGTGCAATGACTTGCAAACATTCAAATAAAGTTTCAAATGCTGCTTTCTTATCTTGAGAAAGTTCATTTCCCCAAAATCTTCTTCGGCATAAACGCACATACCAATTCGATAATTGTTCAACCACAAAATCCTCAATTAGTCGTGCTGCTTTTGTTGGCTCATAATCGCTATATGCATTGGAAACTTCTTTAATTAAAGAGTTTAATTTAGAAATAATCCATCGGTCAATTTCTGTTCGTTCGTTTATTGGTGTAGTCTTATTTTGCTCAATTTTAAATGCATCAATATTGGCATAAATAGCAAAGAAATTATACGTATTATATAGCGTTCCAAATAATTTTCTGCCAGTTTCTGCCAAGCCTTCTTCATCAAATTTTAAATTGTCCCAAGGTTGCGAATTGGAAATCATATACCAACGCGTAACATCGGCACCATATTGCTCAATCGTTTTAAAAGGATCAACCGTATTGCCTTTCGATTTCGACATTTTATTGCCATTCTTATCCAACACTAAGCCATTTGAAACCACGTTTTTGTATGCAATGTTATCCATCAACATCGTGGCAATAGCATGCAAGGTATAAAACCAACCACGAGTTTGATCAACGCCTTCAGCAATAAAATCTGCCGGAAAAGATTGATCAAAAATTGCTTTATTTTCGAAAGGAAAATGCCATTGTGCATACGGCATCGCACCACTATCAAACCACACATCTATTAAATCACTTTCGCGACGCATCGGTTTTCCGGAAGAAGAAACCAAAATGATGTCATCAACAAAAGGCTTATGCAAATCAAATGTCGCTTCCAACATCGACTTATCCAATAATCCTGCCTCCACAGCTTCTTGCATTTTTGCTTTCAATTCTTCTACAGAACCGATACATATTTCTTCGGTTTTATCTTCTGTTCTCCAAATCGGCAATGGTGTTCCCCAATAACGCGTGCGTGATAAATTCCAATCTATTAAATTTTCTAACCATTGTCCGAAACGTCCTGTTCCTGTACTTTCCGGTTTCCAATTGATGGTTTTGTTCAACTCAACCATGCGTTCTTTTACGGCAGTAACACGTACGAACCAAGAATCTAACGGATAATAAATGATCGGTTTGTCGGTGCGCCAGCAATGCGGATAAGAGTGCTCGTATTTCTCAACTTTAAAAGCTTTATTTTCTTTTTTGAGCTTTACAGAAATATCGATATCTACAGAAACATAATTCGGTTCGTTTTTGTAATCTTTGACATATCTGCCGGAAAATTCGCCAACGCCATCAATGAATTTTCCTTCTAAATCGACTAAAGTCAAAGCACCGATGCCATTTTCTGCGGCAACTTTCATATCGTCAGCACCAAAACTTGGTGCAATATGTACGATGCCTGTTCCATCAGAAGTGGTAACAAAATCGCCGAGAATAACGCGAAATGCATCGCCGTTTATGTTTTCTTTTTTATTGGCATCAAAAGGTAAAAGTTGCTCGTATCGAATGCCGGCTAAATCTTTTCCTTTAAAAGAATTTAGAATTTGATATGGCAAATTTTTCCCATCTTGCTGATAAGATGATGCCGATTTATTTTCATTTTCTACTTGGAAATATTTGCTCAATAATTCTTTAGCCAAGATGAGATGTGCTTGTTGATGTGTATAAGGATTAACTGTTTTAATTAACACATACTCAATATTTTTTCCAACGGCTAAAGCGGTGTTCGATGGCAAAGTCCAAGGTGTGGTTGTCCAAGCTAAGAAATAATAATCTTCTTCTTTATTTATAAATAATGAACTTTCTTCAACTGACTTTTTTTCAATTTTAAATTGAGCAACGGCAGAAGTATCTTTTACATCTTTATAACAACCCGGCAAATTCAACTCGGCAGAACTTAGGCCTGTGCCTGCTGCCGGTGAATATGGCTGAATTTTATAGCCTTTGTACAAAAAATCTTTTTGGTATAATTGTTTTAAAATCCACCAAACGCTTTCAATATAATTGTTATCGAACGTGATATACGGATTTTTCAAATCAACCCAATAGCCCATTTTTTGTGTAATGTCGTCCCAAACATCTTTGTACTTCATTACTTCTTCTCGACATTTTTGATTGTATTCGCTTACGGAAATTTTAGTGCCGATATCTTTTTTGGTAATGCCTAATAATTTTTCTACTTGCAACTCTACCGGAAGTCCGTGCGTATCCCAACCACCTTTGCGTTTTACTTGATAACCTTGTATGGTTTTAAAACGGCAAAAAATATCTTTAATGGTGCGTGCTAAAACGTGATGAATGCCCGGCATTCCGTTGGCACTTGGCGGTCCTTCATAAAATACGAATGGAGTTTTTCCTTCTCGTTCAGTTATACTCTTTTCAAATATGTTATTTGATTTCCAAAATTGTGCTATTTCTTGTTCTAGTTGAGATTGAGAAAGATTATTAATTGCTTTATATTGCTTTGCGTTCGACATATCGATATCCTCCGAAAAAAATTTGCGCAAAGATACGAAATGCTTTACTAATATGGCGTTTTTAACGGAATATTATCAAAATAATGCCAGGAATTTCCAATAAAAAACAAGAATAAATCTACCTAAAATAAGACAGGAACATCGTAATAGCGATTGAAAATATTGGTTGCAAAAGACACCATAAAGGAATTACTTTTTAAACCGGCCGTTCCCAATATTTTAGAGGTATATTTTCGGAATTGCAATTTTCCTTCGATAACCATATTTATTTTTGGATTGAGGATATAGCCAAATCTCAAATCGTGATCCATAACATTATAGGCAAATCCGTTTTGGATGCGAACATTATTTAAAGTTGATGCTTGAGCTGCTATGTCTGTTATGTCGTTGCCAAAGTTTTGCGTTTTGGAAGAATCGGTTGCCGTTTGAATGTAGGACATTTTGTAAGATGCATAAATGCGTTTGTATTGGTAATTCAATAGCACTAAAAACTCGTTAAAGTTTGCGCCCATTGGATGTCCGAGCGATTGGTTATAGTGATAATAGCCGATTGCGCTATCTTGTCCTTGATAACTATATGGACGAACGCTATTATATTCTACTTGGAAATTAAGGTTTTTTATACCACCAACATCAAAATATTTTGCACCGACTTGCCAACCCATTCTTCTGTCTGAGCTGCCTTTTTTACCGTATTTATTAAACATATATTGACCGTATAAAACAATATATTTAGGAAGTGTTACTTTGACATTTGCACCATAAATTTTGGTTGTATTGTCGTTGAGTTTCTTTTGAAATGCACGAATACCAAGGATAGGATTTAGGAAATTATAATTGAAATAGGTATTGCCTTTTTCTGTAGTTCTGCGCCACGTAATACCTTCAAAAATGCCCAATTGCAGAAACTTAGCAGCATCAATACTGAGATAATTAAAGTTAGCTAATTTTCTTGGAAACCCTTGTCCGAAATCGTTGAAATTGCGCAAATCGTTGATTAATTCGGCATAAATAGTTGTGTATTTTATACGCCAGACTGTAGTTGTTAGTTGCGCATACGGATAGGTGTAAGCATTATCAGACAACAACAAAGAACGATAACCATCACCAATAAAATGCTTTCCATTGCCAACTTGGATGTTGAATTGTTTTACCGGAGAATACGAAATATAAGCGTTGATGCTGGAAAAATCCAATCCGCCTTTTCCTCTGTTTCTGATATTGCCTTCGCCCGGCACAACACCAGTCAAAGCATTATAAACATTGATATAAGTTGGAAATTTACCAACTGTATTTAAGAACGACGTATAAATGCTAACTTTTTGTCCGATATCGGCTCTTATCTCTAAACCTTTTAAGTTGTAGGTCAATAATTTTTTTGCAGAAACATCATAACCAAAACCAATATTTAGAATTGGATTTATGGCAACATATACTTTTCGTTTTTTGTAGGCTTTATCGTAAATATTATCTTCATAAAAAACAGAATCTTGTGCCAATATTTTACCATAATGTTTTACATAACCATGTTCATCAAATTCTAATAAATTCTCAAATCCAAAAACATTGACAAATTTGCTGAACCAATTGGTGTGTGGTACGCGCTTAAGATGTTGAACTGTATCCGGATAAACAAACTCGTAAACTTGAGCTGCATTATAAGGTTTTAATGAAGTATGAAAAACTTTTTTATCAAAAGCATTTAATGATTTCTCATAATTGAGCATCATATTTCTATTCATCGGCAGATTTTCTTGTTGCGCAGCGGCAAAGAAAGCAGAGAATAACAGGACAAGCAGGACGTAATTTTTTTTAGAATGCATTTTCTTCACCTCGAATCATATTGATAATAGTCATAATAATAATCTTGATATCCAAGCCAAAACTCCAATTTTCTATATACCAAACGTCGGCACGTACTCTACCTTCCATATCTAAAACATCTTTGGTTTCGCCTCGATAGCCATTTACTTGTGCCCAACCGGTAATGCCGGGTTTCACTAAATGACGAACCATAAATTTATCAATAATTTTCGAATATTCTTCTGTGTGTTTCAACATGTGCGGACGAGGACCAATAACAGACATTTGCCCGAGCAACACATTGATGAATTGTGGCATCTCGTCGAGGTTAGTGCTACGTAAGATTTTTCCTATTGGTGTAATGCGCTCGTCATATCGGGTAGCTTGTTTCTTATGTGCATTTGTATTGACATACATCGTTCTAAACTTGATTACCTGAAATGATTTATTTTTTATGCCGGAACGTTCTTGAATAAAAAATACAGGTCCTTTGGAAGTTAGTTTAATCAACAAGGCAATCAAGGGAATAAACCACCATAAAATAAAAATAAAAACGAGCAAAGAAAAACCAATATCAAAAATGCGTTTGATAAAACGATTGACAATATTTTCTAACGGCTCGTAACGCAACGTCATCACCGGAATTTGTCCGTAATAATCTATTTCAACTTTATTGAGGTGATGGGTTAAGAAACGCGATAAATCGGGAACAATTTTTACACGAATAAGGTTTTCATCTCCAAATTCAATAATCTCTTTTATTTTATCTTCTTCTTGATGTGGTAATGAACAAAACAATTCATCAATTTGATGTTTTATGGCAAATTCTTTTGCATCTTCAATATTTCCCAAGATCTGTTTACTAATTTCGGGTTCATATTTCTGCGGGTCATCATCAAAAAATCCAAGAAATTGATAACCATATTCCATTTTATGCTCCAGCATTTTTTTAAATTCTTGAGCAGTTTCTCCGGCTCCAATAATCATTACTTTTCTGTTATTGAAACCTCGTGCTCGGTATAAACGGACAATTTTTATAAATCCGAAACGCCATATCATAGTTAAGATAAAAGCGGTTACATACATAATCAATAAAACTTCACGCGATAACTTGAAAGTTTGATTAAAATCTTTAAAAACAACTATGTATGAAAAGGATAAAACTATCTCTAAAAAAAACAAGCGCAAAAGAGCTGATAGCAACGTAAAGAAACGCGTATTTCGATACATATCAAATGTACCGGAAAGTTGTGCCGCAAACAAGTAAATGATGTTTAGATAAATCCAAAGTTGGACATATTTTGGCTCAAAAAGATGTGTGTAATTCCAACTAATAATATGTCCGATAGCATACGAAATATTTAAGATGAGAATATCACCGATGGCATGCACCAATACATATAAGTTAGTTAGTTTTCTTTTCATTACACTTAAATAATTTCCACCTTAAACCATTAAGGAGTAATTTATTTTGTTTCTCAACTATAGAAACTAAAATTACATAAGTAAATTTTAATTTCAATATTAAAACACATTATTAAAACAACTTGGATAAATACTTACAGAAGAATTAATAAATATGTTCATCGGCTTTCCTACAAAAATACAAGAGAAATATCAATTGTGCTTATTAAATATGAATATTAACATTCTATATTTTGAATCATCTATTTTTCTAAAATGCATATTGTGAATAAATTTTTAGAGATAATTTATGGAAATTCTTTTGTTTCGGGCTCTTTAAAGTATAAATTTGTTTCGATTAAAAAATTGACATGGCGAAAGAAGAAAAAGCAGTTAAAGAAGTAGTGAGCGAAAAATCAAAAGCATTACAACTTACCTTAGAGAAATTAGACAAACAGTATGGAAAAGGTACTGTAATGAAATTAGGCGATAACTCCGTTGTAGAAACAGATGTAATTTCTACAGGTTCTTTAGGTTTAGATGTTGCTTTAGGCATTGGCGGAATTCCAAGAGGAAGAATTATCGAAATCTATGGACCGGAATCTTCCGGAAAAACAACGCTTGCTATTCATGCCATTGCAGAAGCACAGAAAAAAGGTGGCATTTGCGCTATTATAGATGCCGAACATGCATTTGATAAAAAATATGCCGAAGCATTAGGTGTTGATACAGATAATTTATATATCACGCAACCGGACGATGGCGAGCAAGCCTTAGATATTGCTGAGCAATTAATTCGTTCTGCAGCAATAGATTTAGTTGTTGTGGACTCTGTAGCTGCATTAGTGCCAAGAAGTGAAATTGAAGGCGAAATGGGCGACAGCAAAATGGGACTGCATGCTCGTTTAATGAGCCAAGCAATGCGTAAATTGACAGGTGCCATTAATAAAACTTCTTGTAGTTGTATTTTCATCAACCAATTGCGCGAAAAAATTGGCGTTATGTTTGGCAATCCGGAAACTACAACAGGCGGAAATGCTTTAAAATTCTATGCTTCTATTCGATTGGATATCAGAAGGTCAACACAAATAAAAGATAAAGAAGGAAATGTAATTGGCAATCAAACAAAAGTAAAAGTGGTAAAAAATAAATTGGCACCACCTTTTAAAGTTGCAGAGTTCGACATTATGTTCGGCAAAGGTGTATCTAAAGAAGGAGAAATCGTAGATATGGGCGCCGATTTAGGCATTTTGCAAAAAAGTGGAGCTTGGTATAGTTATGAAGGACAAAAAATTGGACAAGGTCGCGACCAAGTGAAACAACTTTTCTTAGATAATCCGGGATTAGCGGAAGAAATCGAAGGAAAAATAAGAGAAAAATTAAGTGCAG
>JAGQYE010000059.1 GCA_020436225.1 Bacteroidota bacterium
GTTGTGGTTAATGTAAAAAAACCGAGAAACTAAATGAATAAAACAATATTTGAGATTACTAAAATGGACTGTCCTTCAGAGGAAAATCTAATCCGAATGAAATTGGACGGAATTTCAAGTATTGCGAATTTGGACTTTGACATTCCCAACCGAAAACTGACCGTTTTTCACAGCGGAGAAACTGTCCAAATCGAAAAATCAGTTATCGAACTGAATTTAGGCGGAAAGAAAATCTCGACTGAACAAACCGACCAAACAGAATTTAATGAAAATGCAAACCAAAAAAAACTACTTTGGTCTGTACTTGCCATAAATTTTGCGTTTTTCATAATTGAAATGACAACAGGAATAATCTCAAAATCAATGGGATTGGTTGCCGACAGTTTAGATATGCTTGCGGACAGTTTCGTTTACGGAATTAGCTTGTTTGCGGTTGGCGGAACAGTAATAAAGAAAAAACGGATTGCCAAACTTGCTGGATATTTTCAAATAACACTTGCAATTATTGGATTTGTAGAAGTTTTAAGGAGATTTTTCGGAGACGAGAAACTACCCAACTTTTCGACAATGATTATTGTTTCGATTTTCGCACTTATTGCAAACGGAATTTGTCTTTATATTTTGCAAAAGTCAAAGAGCAAGGAAGAAGCTCATATGAAAGCAAGTATGATTTTTACCTCGAACGATGTGATTATCAATTTGGGAGTTATAATCGCTGGAGTTTTAGTAAATTGGTTGAGTTCAAGCAAACCTGATTTGATTATCGGAACAATCGTTTTTGTATTGGTAATTCAAGGAGCATTTAGGATTTTAAAATTGAGCAAGTAACTGAATAGCCAACGCTTAAAGCCATACACATTTACAATTCGCACAAGCCAACACGCAAGCCTGAAATTGTAAAAGAGTATGTCTTTGCCAACGCTAAAAACAGAACGTGAAAAATAAAAAAAGGGCATAACAATGTATCCTATGTAAAGCAGTAATTTAATTCAGCGTGCTTTCTAAAAATAATATTTTCATTTAAAATTTACATCATATTTATTATTAAAGTTGTTGATATGTTGGAACGGTTTTGTTCTGCTAGAACTACTTTGTCTTTTCGTTTCAATATATCAATCACTTACCCTTATTAGCTCCGCATCCTATATGTGATCGATTGATTTAAAACCGTCACCAGCATTATATTTGTTCCGATAAGGTAAACAAGCCACCTACTATAAAATGTGGTATAACTTTATAAGCCATCCACTCACGTTGTTTTGTGGTCTTGAAGATATTACCTTGTGTTTTATTCTGAGCAATTTGGGTATGTTTTATAATTTGTTTTATGCTACTATTCCTATTTGGTATTCTACTCCACTTTTTACAACGGCTAAAATTCTATTAGCCAGTTTATGAGCCACTTTCACTATTATTTTCTTTACGTCTTTGCCGTAGTGCTTGCGATAATAGGTTTGCATTACCGGATCAAATCTAATTGCCTGCCAACTCGCTTCAATCATATAGCTTCGCATTAATCTATGAGCTCTAAAGGTCATCCCACTAGTTCTTGTATTTTCTCCACTTTGATAAATACCTGGCACTAATCCAATATAGCCTGCAAACTCTTTAGCGTTGAATCTTCTGATATCACCAAGCTCAGATAGAATGCCAGCTGCTACTATTGGACCAACTCCTGGAACACTGCGCATTAAGTAATAATCTTTCTTATAATGCTTCCGACAATAAGCTCGAATCAAAACACTTACTGCTCTCATTTCAGATTCTACATATTTATAATAGTTAATTCTACTGCTAGTAGTCGCCCATCCTGTAGTATATTGCCAAGTTTGACTTTCAATCCATGCTACCATATCTTTTGACCAATAACTGTTATCATATTCAGCAGGTAAGTCAATGCCAAAGTAGAGTAACTGCGATTTAATCTTGGATTTGATTCTTCGAAGATCTTTCACCAATTCATCTCTTCTTCTAAATAAACTTCGCAATTGTTCTTGCTCTTTATTCGGAATGTAAATACCTCGTAATTGTCCGTCTCGTAACTGACGACTGATATTAACAGCATCAATTTTATCTGTCTTTTGACTGGCTTGCTTTTGTGCCTTTGGAATATCAGCCGGATTAACTACTATACTGTTCCAGCCATAAGTTTTGAATGACCGATGAGCAGCATAGCCACAACAGCCCGCTTCATATGCACTATAGACCTGATGATCTGAAAAGTGCTTAGCAACATACTTTTTTAGTTCATCAGCTCGTGGTGGCATAGTTAAACTTCGACCATTAAATAAATCAGTTCTAAAATGAACTTTCCAACTTTTCTTGTGAATGTCAATTCCTATGAATAACTTAGGTTCTTGAGCGGTAGTTTGAATCA
>JAGQYE010000060.1 GCA_020436225.1 Bacteroidota bacterium
GCAGCTAATAAGATATGCTCTTTTGTTTGAGGCATTGGACCATCAGTAGATGCAACCACTAAGATAGCACCATCCATTTGAGCAGCACCTGTAATCATATTTTTGATGTAGTCAGCGTGACCCGGACAGTCAACGTGTGCATAGTGACGATTAAGTGTTTGATACTCTACGTGAGCAGTATTGATTGTAATACCACGTTCTTTTTCTTCCGGAGCAGCGTCGATTGAATCATAATCTTTCTTTTCTGCTAAACCAGCATTTGCCAACACCGAAGTGATAGCAGCGGTTAATGTAGTTTTACCGTGGTCAACGTGACCAATTGTTCCGATGTTAACGTGCGGCTTATCTTTTACGAATTTTTCCTTAGCCATGATAATTTGTTTTAAAATGTATTTAATTAATAATTATTTATCTAACAAGTTGTCTTGTTTTTTAATTTTTGAGCCGATGAAGGGAATTGAACCCTCGACCTCTTCCTTACCAAGGAAGTGCTCTACCACTGAGCTACATAGGCGATAGAGTTTTAAGTCGGGAGCAGCATCACTACATTTGACTTTTGAGCGGAGAAGATCCCATTCCTACGGAAACATCCCACTGCTTGAATTGAGCGGAAGACGAGGTTCGAACCCGCGACCTACAGCTTGGAAGGCTGTCGCTCTACCAGCTGAGCTACTTCCGCTTATTCCGGCAGAAGTTTATTTTCTCCTACCATCTTCATTTACTCTTTTATTTCTTTAAAGAACTCTTTTTTATATCTTAACAACTTTCGTCGTTTTCAACTTTGTTGTGGGCAAGGATGGATTCGAACCACCGAACTCCGAAGAGGACAGATTTACAGTCTGTTGCCGTTGGCCACTTGGCTACTTACCCTTGCTTTGCGCTTCCGAGCCGATGGAGGGATTCGAACCCCCGACCCGCTGATTACAAATCAGCTGCTCTGGCCAACTGAGCTACATCGGCACAAAACTTGTTTATTTACAAGAACTTACATCAAAGAATATAGAAATCCTTTGAAATTCGGAGTGCAAATATACGATTTAATTCTGATTTTTCTCTATTGTATAAAAATTTCTTAGCGGTTTTATATTATATAAAGTTTAAGAGCCTAGTAATAATATTGTTCTATCGAATATTAGATTTTAATTTGCTCATTATACAAACAAAAAGTGGTCACAATGGACCACTTTCTTTACTTTTTATTTTGTTTTATTCATTGTGTTTAGATTTAATTTTACTCAATTGTTTTTTAAGTGAATCTACAGCTAAATCAACAGCTTCTTCAAATTTTTTGCTTTTCTCTTTTGCAATTAAAGTACTGCCGGGAATGTTGGTTTTTATAACCACAACTTTGTCTCTTACTTGAGTGTTAAGTTGCTCTAAACTTAACACTACATCTGAATCAATAATCCTATCATAGAAAGTTTCTAATTTGGCTAGTTTTTTATTAATAAACGATTTTAAGGATTGGTCTGCATCGAAATGTACAGATTGGATTTGAATTTTCATTGACATAGTAATTTTTTTATTTGGTGAGAAATTTTAACACTGTTATTCGATTTTTCGTTTTATTCGGCAACAGTTGATTTAGACATTGAGAATTTAAAAATAATTCATACGCATTTAAGATTTTGGGTGAGCAGATGTATATATTTCTTTTAATTGTTCAATTGTATTGTGAGTATAAACCTGTGTTGATGCCAAACTTGCATGTCCTAATAGTTCTTTTATATCATTTAATTTTGCACCATTATTACTCATGTGGGTTGCAAATGAATGTCGTAAAACATGCGGACTTTTTTTCTCGGTTGTACTACAATATCCAATCTTTGTTTTCACTAATCTATAAACGTAATTTGGATACAGTTGGTTTCCATCTTTCGTTAAAAAAACATAAGGTGCAACAGGAATATCTTTAAGTTGTGTTGTTTGGTTTTGTTTAAAATCTTGTAATGTATTTATCATCTTTTCTCCAATAGGAATTAGGCGTTGCTTATTACCTTTTCCTGTAACCTTAATTTGTTTTGTTGAGAAATAAACATCTTCCCATTTAAGATTAATTAGCTCATTACGGCGCATTCCTGTAGAGTACAATAAATCAATAATTAATTTTCCTTGTACATCCTCAAATGTTGGTTTGAAAAATTTCTCGGGTTCGTTTAATAGTTCGTTTATATTTTGTTGTTCAACAAACTTTGGCAAGCGTTCGGGAACTTTAGGTGTATTAATTTTGCTTGCCGGATTGACTGCAATATTTCCTTTTTTGAGATGAAAATTATAAAACGTTTTTAATGCTGATATTTTGCGTTTTATACTCGAAGGTTTATTTTCTTTCTCAACTAAATCAACTACCCAAGTTCTGATTAGTGTATGATTGGCTTTTAATAAATCGTCGATTTGATACGTATTATTTATAAAAGAAAAAAACTGTAGAATATCTATTTTATAAGATTCTACAGTTTTATTGGAGTATCGTTTTTCGAGTTGGAGATATCCTAAGAATGTTTCAATCATTTCCTTCTATTAACCTTCACTAAAATGGGAAGATTAAATTAGACAAAAAAAATGAAAGTCGCAACTATTATTCTTCTCCTTTGCGTAATTTCTCTACGTAGATAGCTTTCTTGATTTCAGTGCGTCTCTTAATAGAAGGCAAAATGAACGCTTGGCGTTCGCGTAATTGTTTTACGGTGCCTGTTTTTTCAAATTTTTTCTTGAAAATTTTAAGTGCTCTGTCTAAAGAATCTGATTCTCTTGCATCAATGATTAACATAAATAAATACCTCTTTTATTTTTAAGATGAAGCGCAAAGATACAAAATTGACTTGTATTCTCTGAACTGTTATGGAAATTTATTGTTAAATATTTCCTTTTAAAATTTCTCTGCTGATTACTAATTTCTGTATTTCTGATGTTCCTTCGCCAATAGTACAAAGTTTAGCATCTCTATAAAATTTCTCTACAGGAAAATCTTTGATGTAGCCATAACCACCTAAAACTTGTACTGCATCGTTGGCTACTTTGCATGCTACTTCAGAAGCATAATATTTTGCAAACGCAGATTGTTTGGTCATTTTTTCGCCTCGCATCATCATATCGGCAGCTTGAAAAGTCAGCAATTTAGATGCTTCAATTTCTGTTGCCATATCAGCTAATTTGAAGCCGATGGCTTGGAAATTGGCAATCGCTTGTCCGAATTGCTCGCGTTCTTTTGCATATTTAACAGCACATTCATACGCACCAACAGCAATACCTATACTCAATGCTGCAATAGAAATTCTTCCACCGTCTAATATTTTCATGGCTTGTACAAATCCATCGCCGACATTTCCCAATACATTTTCTTTTGGAATTCTGCAATTATCGAAAATCATTTCTGCTGTTTCGGAGCAACGCATGCCCAATTTATTTTCTTTTTTGCCTCCACTAAATCCAGGCGTTCCGCGCTCTACCACGAAAGCGGTCATACCATGACTGTCCAACAACTCGCCTGTTCTGGCAATTACGACGGCAACGTTTCCGCTTATGCCATGTGTAATAAAATTTTTTGAGCCATTAATTACCCAATCATCGCCATCTTGATGAGCTACACATTTCATTCTTCCGGCATCGGAGCCTGTGTTGGCTTCGGTTAAACCCCAAGCGCCAATCCACTCGCCAGTTGCTAATTTAGTTACCCATTTTTTGCGTTGCTCATCATTTCCAAATTTATAAATATGATTAGTGCAAAGTGAATTATGTGCAGCAACTGACAAGCATAAAGCACTATCTACTTTTCCTATTTCTATTAATGCCGTGATGTATTCGTTGTAAGTTAAACCCGCACCGTTATACTCTTCAGGAATTAAAATACCCAACAAGCCCAACTCGCCTAATTTGTGCATAGTTTCGACTGGAAAATGTTGTGTTTCGTCCCATTCTAAAACATTAGGTCGGATGTGTTTTTCTGCGAAATCGCGAACGGTTTGTGCAATTAATTGTTGGTTTTCGGTGTATTCAAAGTTCATTTAAAATAATTTTTGCAAAGATAGAAAATTAGTAGAAAGTAGAAAGCAGAAAGAGATAAGTAGATTTAATTTCTGTTTTGAGCGGACACAAACCATAGTAGTATAAAAACAGCTAAACTCCTTTTTGTCTTATTTCTTGACGGATTTTATCTGACAATAAAGTATAATGTTCGTGCTTGTTTCGCTTCACCCAAATTGGCGTATTTTCAATTTCAAAACTTTCTTGTTTTAATTCTTTTTTGATGATTTTACAAGTCGATGTGTATTCAAATTTATCTACAAAACGAATAAAAATTGGAACGGCGTAATGCGGCAATTCCGTCAATAAATACGATTCAAATTGCTGCCAATTTAATTTCGTTTTTGGTTTGAGTTGAATGGCTGCCATGCCGGCTTTCCCGTCTGTATTCGGAATTTGCACGCCGTAAACGGTACATGTTTCTACATCCGGAAATTTATTGATGACTTCTTCCACTTCTGCTGTTGCCACGTTTTCGCCTTTCCATCTAAACGTGTCGCCTTCTCTATCTACAAATTGTGTATGCAAGAAACCAATATTGCGCATAATGTCGCCCGTATTGTACCACATATCGCCGTTTTTAAAGACGTTTCTAAAGACTTTTTGCTCATTTTCTTCTTTAGAAATATAGCCAGGAAACGGATATTGTTCAGAGATTTCAAAAATCATCAAGCCTTCATTTCCCCATTTTACTTTTTTGAAAAATCCTTTTCTGTCGAGTATAGGTTCAGCTTTTTCTCTGTCGTATTCAATAATTTCAAATTTGGTAGCACACCAACCAACCGTATTATCTAAATTCAGTGTATTGGTGAAGGTCATATTTCCTTCGGACGATGCGTAAAATTCATAAACATCAGAAATATTAAATCGATCTTTAAATTGTTTCCAAATATCAGGACGCAAACCATTGCCAATAATTTTTTTTATCGTGTGCGCTTTGTCTAATTTACTCGGTGGCGCATTAAATAAATAACGACAAATATCTCCTATATAAATAAATGCTGTAGCCTTGTACTTAATAGCATCTTTCCAAAATTCTGAAACAGAAAATTTTCTTCTGACCGCCAATGCCGCGCCACTTGCTGCAGAGCTTGACCACGCAATTAGTAATGCATTGGAATGATAAAATGGAATGCTGACATAGATAACATCTTTGCTGTTGAGGTTTAAGTTGACCATTCCAAACCAATACATACACGAAATCCATTTGCGATGTGTTTGTATGGAAGCTTTCGGCATGCCTGTTGTTCCGGAAGTAAAAATATAGGCAAAAGGTGTTCCTGCTTTTACCTGATTTGCTCCAATTACATTTAATTTAGAAAAACGTTGAACGGCTGAAGACATATCTTCATAACCTTCAGGTATTGATTTATTTGAATGGTCTTTTAGAATAAAAAAATGTTGTTTGCTTGGAGATTGAATAGCTGATTTCACTTCTTCAAAAGCATTCAATAATTCTTCTCCTACAATAAAAAATCCGTCATTTTTTTGGTTGATACTATGCAGCAATACGTTGGAGCGCTGATTAGAATTTATTAAAGAAGCTACTGCTCCTAATTTGGCTAAGGCTGCAACTGAAAACAAAACTTCCGGTCTGTTTTCTAAATAAACAATTACTATATCATTTTCTCTTACGCCTTGTTTATATAAAAAATGTGCATATTGATTGGTTATCTCATTAAATTCGGCATGTGTCCAAGTTTTATCTTCAAAAAATATTGCCGGTTTATTTTTATGCCTAATCGCATTGTATTCCAATATTCTTCCGATAGATTGCCTGTCTTTATCTTTGATGAGCAAAGCAGGAATTCCACCAAACAATAAACCCGGAATTTTTTCCGGTAATTTCTTAATAAATTGAGGAACGATATCCGTTATACTAAGTCGATATTTTTTTCCGGAAGAAGAAATAGACACTTTTGAATTTTTAAATCTAAAAGTAATAGCTTATCTCTTATTTTCAAAATAGCAGTACGAAATTCTATATTATTATAACTCTTGTTAATTCTTTCAATAGAAATTTGAAATTGTAGATTAGGCTATTCAAGCTTAATATATGGAAGCATTTTATCGAAATGTTCGGGATGATCACGAACAAAATATAAATTTTTCACATCTTCAACAGAAGCAAATGGTTTCACTTTGGTTCTATATCCAATAATTTGTTTGGCAACTGTAGAAAAGAAATATGGATTTGCAGTAAGTTCTTCAAACGTTGCCGAATTGATATTTATTTTCGTAGGATTTACCGGTTTTATAGTCAGGTTCTTTTTAAATTTTTGATATACAGAATCTTCAATTCCGAAAACATCTTTTATTTGATGAATAGAATAAAAACCGCCGAGTTTATCTCTGAATTTTACAATTCGCTCTGCATATACTTTTCCTATTCCATAGAGTTTTTCAAAATCTGCTGATGTTGCTGAATTAATTTCTATTTTAAAATCATATTTATCAAATTTTGGATAATTATTAGATGTATTATTCGTTGAGTATATTTTGTCTTGATTATTATAAATTTTATCTTGATTGTTGTAAGATGAAGTAGAATAAACATTTTTTGCTTCAAGAATTTGTTTTTCAAGCAATGCTAATTTTGTTGAATCATTTTGAGTAAATTTTTCGTTTTTAGTAAAATATGTAGTTATGTACTTCTTACTAACAGCACTTACAATTATCATAAAGGCTAAAAAAATAAGCCCATTTCTTTCAAATCTGGAAAACTGAATTGAGGTCGATTTTGCCATATCATAAAAATAAAAAAAGGTCTCGATAAATCGAGACCTTTTTCATATAATAATTTGATATTATCTAAAAATCAAATTGAATTCAACTCTTCTGTTTTGTGCTCTTCCAGCAGCAGTTTTGTTTGTTGCAACCGGATTAGTTTCACCATATCCTGTAGAAACTAAGCGTTTAGCATCAATACCTTTGCTTGTTAAGTAAGCAGCAGCAGCAGCAGCTCTATCTTGAGATAATTTTAAGTTCTTAGCTTCATCACCAACATCATCAGTATATCCATCTACATTTACATCATAATATGGATATTCTTGTAAGATGGAAGCCACTTCATCTAAGATTTTGTAAGAAATCGGTTTGATAGTAGCTTTACCTGTTTCGAATTGAATATTACGAGCAGCAAATGCTAAGCGTTTTTTCACTTCTTCTTTAACTTCAGGGCAACCTTTATTAGAAGCTGGACCAGCAACTTCAGGACATTTGTCTTCATCATCCATAACGCCATCACCATCTTTATCTGGGCAACCTTGTGCGATGAATGAACCGGCAACATCCGGACATTTATCTTTATCATTTACGATTCCGTCACCATCTCTATCCGGATCTGGGCAACCACCGAATTTAGCAATACCTTTCACATCAGGGCAAGCATCTTTCATATCTATGATGCCATCGCCGTCTGTATCAGGGCAACCATTAAATTCTGCTAAACCTGCAACAGTTGGGCAATCATCTTTGCTATCTTGAACACCGTCGCCATCTGTATCAGGGCAACCGTTAAACGCAGCTAAACCAGCAACTTCAGGACAAGCATCATCGATATCATAAATTCCATCGCCATCTGTATCAATTGGTTTTACTTGTACAGCCGGAGTTGTATCTACTGCAGCTTCTTTTCCTTTACCTAAATCAGCCATTAAGCCAGCACCAAACACGATATGGCTATCATTGTTTTTGATACCAAAGTTATATCCACCATTGATATTCAATGCTAAATTGTTTGCTACTTTAAAATTAATACCAGCTCCGATTGGAATACCGAAACCGTTTACATTATCTTTTAAAATAGGAGTAACTGCCCATGTTCCTTGTAATTTTGCATACAAATATGGAGAAACAGCTGCATCCTCTTTTAAGATATAACCATTGTTAAATTTATATGCTACTAAAGCAGAATATAATAAGTTATATGTATTAATAGGTGTTAATGATGCATCACTTTTTGAAGAAAACGCATGGCTACCGATATCAAGACCAACCGCAACTGAAGAAATTGGGTTGTACCATAACGTGAATCTCGGTCCGAAAGAAACGGGATTTTTAAACGTTGAAAGTTTTTTCAATGCCGGAGAATAGTAATCTGCTACTTCCATTCCTAATCCAATAGAAAAACGGCTATTTCCTACTGCGCTATTTTTGTTCTTTGGTGGCTTTTTGGCACCAAGTGCTACAGAACTAAATACAAGAAGTACTGCACAAAATAATACGATACTTTTTTTCATAAAGACTTTGGTTTAATTTTATTGGTCAAAAATAGTGTTAATTTATATTAATTTGCAAATTTAAACAACTTTTTTACTAATTGTTACTAAAATACACAGTTTTTGTGATATTGATGTTGATTTTGTGTAACAAGTGTAGATAACTTATTTTAGAACTACAAATAAAATCTATCAAAAATCATAGAATTACGCTTGATATTATTACTCACAGATAAAATATTCATAGAGATATCATAATACTATTCAATTGGTTATCAAAAATAAAAAGAGGAAATTTGCATAAATTTTTTAAAAATGTTGGAAGACATTAAAGCCATACTTACTGTCACTTTAGTATTATTTGCAATCATTGACATATTGGGATCAGTTCCTGTAATTCTCGATATCAAATCGAAAGTAGGTCATGTAGATGCCAAATATGCCACTTTAGTTTCTGGCTTTATTATGATTTTATTTTTGTTTTTAGGCAATCAATTACTGCAACTTATCGGCATTGATGTTGCTTCGTTTTCAATTGCAGGTTCTGTTGTAATTTTTTTGATTGGGTTAGAAATGACTTTAGATCGCGACATTTTTAAATCGGGCAATTTTTCAATTAAAAGCACTTCTGTTGTTCCTATTGCTTTTCCGATGATTGCCGGCGCAGGTACATTAACTACTTTACTTTCTCTTCGTTCAGAATATCCGGTATTTATTATCTTATCAGCTATTTTTATAAATTTAGGTATTATCTATTTTGTTATTCGATTTATACCAAAAATAGAACGATTATTAGGTGAAGTAGGAATTAATATTTTCAGAAAAGTTTTTGGAGTAATTCTACTATCAATTGCAATTAAACTTTTTTCCAACAACGTAATGTTGCTATTCTAAATAAAAAATGAAGTTTTTTTAGATAGCACTTCGGATTTCAGTATTTGGAAGGTCGTTCTCTATTAATCCATCACGCATACGAATAATTCGATGTGTATAGGCTGCGATATCTTCTTCGTGCGTAACAACTACCAATGTATTTCCATTATTGTGTATTTCTTCGAACAAACGCATTATTTCATAAGAAGTTTTGGTATCTAAATTTCCGGTTGGCTCATCTGCTAAAATAAGAGATGGACGATTAACTAAAGCGCGCGCAACGGCAACTCTTTGTCGCTGCCCACCGGAAAGTTCGTTAGGTTTATGTTTCATCCTATTTTCTAAACCAACTTGTTCCAATACTTCCATTGCTCGTTCTTGTCTTGCTTGTTTATCCCAACCCGCATAAATGAGTGGCAATGCTACATTTTCTAAAGTATCTAATCTTGGAATTAAATTAAACGTTTGAAAAATAAAACCGATTTGTTTATTTCTTATGATAGCCAATTCATTGTCTGAAGATTGACTTACATCTTTACCTTGCAAAAAATAGTGCCCTTCACTTGGTGTATCTAAACAACCTAAAATATTCATTAAGGTTGACTTTCCGGAACCTGATGGTCCCATTAAAGCGACATATTCATTTTTATTAATATCAATATTGATGCCTTTTAATGCATGAATAACTTCATCGCCGAGCCTAAATTCTCGTTTTATATTTTTTAAACTAATTACGGCTTCAGGCATAAACAAACATTAATATTTAGTTCCGGTAACAAATTTTGGAACCTTAATATAATTCTCATCTTTTAATGGCGCATTTACCAAGGCCTCCTCTTTAGATATTGGATAATGCACTTCATCTTTTCTCAAAGATGCAACATCTTCGTTAATATAAATCAATGGTTCGATGCCTTCTGTATTTAACTCGTTCAATTTCTCCATAAAATTCAAAATCTTTTCTAAATCATGTTGTAACATTTTATTTTCTTCTTCATTAAATTCCAATTTGGAAAGATTGGCTAATTTATTGACTAATTGAAAATCTACTTGCATGTGAAAAATATAATTTGAATTTCTATTGCGAAGATAAAACAAAAAAATTCTTATTAGCATAAATTGCTAAGAACAATAAAGATATGCATTGGCTTAGTTTAGTTTAATGAGTTGTTTAGTAATTGGTTTCTTGCCGTTATTGATAATAAAATAATAAACGCCTTTTGCCCATTTTTCTGTATTGATAGTCCACTCATTCAAACCTTCTTTCAATTCGTTATGAGTTTGTAACATTATCTCACCAATGCCGTTATATACAGTTAAAGAAACATTTGTCAACTCATTTACATATAAAGTTAATGTTGCATTTCCTTTTATCGGATTTGGGTAAATATTAACCAAATCAAATGAGAGTTGCTCTAATTTTGCATTGACGATATTAGTAATATGTGCACTATTATCTACGTCCACCTCTCTTACTATATAGTAATATACAACGCCTGCAACTACATTATGGTCATCGTAAAAATAAGAATGTTGAGCATTAGAAGTGCCGGCAGCCGGCAGTTCGGCAATTTTAGTAAAGTTGATAGCATCTGTGCTTCGTAACACTTCAAATTTTTGTGTATTCAGCTCGGATGCAGTTGCCCAACTTACTTTGATATATTGATTATCAATCGGTGTTGCTTTAATATACATCATTTCTACTGGAAGTACAGTAGGACAATCACCCAATTTGGCACTACTTACTTCACAAGCCACTTCGTTTGTTAGTGTATTTCGCACGTGACCGAATGTAAATATATCTTGGAAATTTGCACTTGTTGCAGTTGTCCATGTAGCACCACCATTGTAAGAATATTCAGCAA
>JAGQYE010000061.1 GCA_020436225.1 Bacteroidota bacterium
GGCAATGCCGTTGGCGAACATTGCTTAGCGTTGCTGTTGAATTTGCTAAATAATATCAACAAAGCAAACAACGAATTAAAACAACAAATTTTTCATCGTGAAGAAAATAGAGGTGTTGAGTTAGATGGAAAAACAATTGGAATCATTGGTTATGGACATACAGGTTCAGCTTTTGCCAAGAAATTGCGTGGTTTTGATGTTGAGATTTTAGTGTATGATAAATACATCGAAGCATCAGATGCTTACGTAAAAAATGTTGATTTAGATGAGCTACAAAAGAAAGCAGATATTGTTAGTTTTCATGTGCCATACAACGAAGAAACACATCATTATTGTAATGAAAAGTTTATTTCACAATGCACCAAAATGCCAATAATTATGAATACTTCAAGAGGTGCAGTGATCGATACGATGGCTGTTTTAAATGCATTAGAAAATCAACAATTACGCGGACTTTGTATCGATGTTTTTGAAGATGAACCGACTACAAAAGGCAATATTCATGCACAAGCAATCTATCAGAAATTATTTTCATTTGATAATGTAATTGCTACGCCACATATTGCCGGCTGGACGCACGAATCAAAATATAAATTAGTAAAAATTTTGATGGATAAAATGGAATTGGCTTTTAAGAAACAACCTTTATGAGTTTGTTTTCTGCTTCTTTCTTCTTTCTAACCACCAAGCAATCCCAACACCTGCTAATAAAAAATAAAAAGGCATACTTGGTAAGCGATAACGTGCATACGAAATGATGCCACTAATCAGTGTAAAGTAACCTGCAGAGCCAAGCAAAAATAACATCATTAAAGTTTGTTTTTCTTTTATCATGCGCCAAATGCCAACTATCGTAAAGCAATACACAACGATTAAAAAAAGACTAACTAATAAACCTAATACAATTTCTGCTATAGTTTTTTTTGCAAAGAATTTCTTCATCAATGCAAAAATTCCATTTGTGTATTTGGTTTCTTCACTAAATTCTTTTTCCGGCAAATGCAATACTTGTGTCAAAATATGTGTGCCGACACTTAAATGAATTTTTACCGTTCCAATTAAATGCGTTTTTAAATAATCAGGAAAATGTGTTTTTAAAATCTTATTGGCTAATTCTCCGTCGTATTTTTCTTTTACAAAAGGATTGGCATCCGGTCGCCAGCCCATTTTATATAATTCTTCTTTAAAGTGTGCATTTACAGTATCTATTGGCTGTTTCAAGCGTTTAGCTTCATAATAACTTGCATTCCAAAATAGCAAATTGTAACCCTTGATATTAGAAATTGCAAAATGATCATATTCAACATAATTTCTGTAGCACCAAGGCGCAATAACAATAAAATAAGCGATGCCGATAATCGCAATATTTTTTATTCCGCTTTTTAAATCTTTGATATACCACAAAAAAACAAACACCAACAAACAAGCAATATAATATTGAGAGATTGGTCTTATAAGCGTGCTGATGCCATAAATAATTCCTGTTAGCATAAAATATTTATACAGTTTTGTTTTTAATCCTTTAAGAAAATAAAGCAATCCTAAAAGAAAAACAGTAGTGTAAATCGTTTCTGTTAGAATTTGATAAATAAAAATTAAGTGATGTAAATCCAAAGAAAAAAGCAAGGCAGCAACAAAACCTACTTTGTTAGAAAACAGAGTTTTCCCTATCTTATACATCAAAATAATAGAAAATAGATTTAGAAAAATTTGAACAATAATTGCAGTAAAGGAATAATCACCAAAAATGCTATAAACAATAGCAACAAAAAATGGATAAACAGGCGTTCTAAATGCATCTCCACAAAATGTAAAATAATTTTTGATACACAAGGCTAAGTTGTGATAACCCAACGAATCAAAAATGAGAATTTGGTTTTTGATTACATCAGTTTCCCAAGGTGCAAAACGAAATAAAACTAAGATTCTGACAACTAAAGAAAACAATAACAACCACCATAAATTTTTAGGCAATTCAAGTGAAGTACGTAAATATTTTATCATATCGCTAAAATAGAACTTTAAAACGAAACAGACTACTATAAATAAGCAGAGATGATTAATATCAACTACTACTAAATAACATAAAAACGATGTGCGTAATTAATGTTAAAAGTTGCGTAATTCCAAAAAAATATGTATATTTGTTTTTCAAGGCACGTCTCCTAAAGAGGCGTGTCTATTTTTTTTCACTAAAAATTAAAAATTATGTCAGAGGTAATATATGTTACGGAAGAAAGTTTGACAAAAATGAAAGAAGAATTAGCACGTCTGATTTCTGTTGAACGACCAAACGCATCTAAAGCAATTGCCGAAGCAAGAGAAAAAGGCGATTTGTCGGAAAATGCCGAGTATGATGCCGCCAAGGAAGCGCAAGGATTATTGGAGCTTCGCATTTCGCAACTACAATCCGATATCAATAATGCACGCATATTAGATACATCAAAAATAGATACTTCTAAAGTGGTAATTTTATCTAAGGTGAAAGTACGCAACACCAAGATTAAAAAAGAATTCACTTATCAATTGGTTTCTGAAGCAGAAGCTGATTTGAAGCAGATGAAGATTTCCGTAAAATCGCCAATTGGTGCCGGTTTATTAGGAAAATCTAAAGGCGAAAAAGTGTCTATTCAGGCACCTGCAGGAGCAATCGAATTTGAGGTATTGGATATTTCTATTTAATTTTTGATAGGCAATAAATATGACAATCTTTTCCAAAATTATTCATGGTGAAATTCCTTGTTATAAGATAGCCGAAGATGAACATTATTTCGCTTTTTTGGATATTCGTCCGCTACATGCCGGACATACATTAGTAATTCCTAAAAAAGAAACCGATTACATTTTCGATTTAGAAGATGAAGAATTGAAAGGCTTAATTGTGTTTGCCAAACGCGTTGCCATTGCCATCAAAAAAGCGATTCCATGCGAGCGCATAGGCATTGCCGTTATTGGCTTAGAAGTGCCACATACACATATACATTTGTCGCCGATAAATTCCATTCACGATTTAGATTTCAGAAATGCAAAAGAAATATCGAAAGAACAAATGCAAGAAATTGCCGATAAAATAAAAGCGAATTTCGAGTAATTTTTTTCTATTTAGTTTGTACATCTGAAGAAACATCAGGCACTTTGTCTGTTTCTCGAAAATTTAAAGCTTTCAATTTTTCTACTTCAGAAGAATTTACACGCACGAAATAATGCCGACCATTCGGACATTGACAAGCTTCGCAAGAAATCAAACCGACATCATACGTAGAACGAATTTCTGAAATGGGAATTCCAATTCCATTTAAATGACTTTGTATTGCACCTCGTAATTGCTCTTCTGTTGGTTTTTGAATCCAATTAAAATGCCAAGGATTTTGACATTTTGTTTCATCATATTGCATCCAAACTGCTTGACTTTTCTTCGCTGCATCTTTCTTCTTTTTTCGATGACCACAAGCGAAAGTAATAGAAGTAAATAGCATCAAACCAACAAAAATCAACGTTATTTTTTTCATTATTTTCTATTTAGATTAAAATAATATTTCAAATTTCTTGCCAACTTAATGCTGACTAAAACGACAAGTATCGCCAACTTCTACTTTGGCATTTCTTCCTAAAATTACAGCACGATTATCCGGAATATGACCACAAGGAAAATTAAAACAAACCGGATAATCATATTCGGCAATATGTTCGTAAATAATTTCTTCTGCCGTTTTTCCGAATGGAATAGTATTGTCATTCATATCACTCATACCACCGACCAACAAGCCGGCTAAATGTTTCAACTTTCCGGCACGTTTCATCGCCATCATCATTCTATCAATATGATATAAATACTCGTCTAAATCTTCAATCAATAAAATTTTTTGATGTGTATTTAAGATTGATTTCGTACCTAAAATAGAATATAAAATAGATAAATTTCCTCCAACAATTTCGCCATTCATCTCGCCATTTCTATTGAGCGAATGAGCCGAAAACCTATATTCTAAAGGTTTTCCAAATAAAATATCGTGCAATGAATCAATAGATTCTTTAGTATTTGTTGGAAAAGAAATCGGCATCGTAGAATGAATAGTTTCGACACCAATATTGCAATTCAACAAGGTATGCAAATACGTAATATCCGAAAAACCAAGTAACCATTTTGGCTTATCTAAAAAAGGACGAAAATCTAAATCATCTAAAATGCGCACCGTTCCATAACCACCGCGACCAAAAAGTATAGCATTTATGCTTGGATTATTCAGCATTTTTTGCAAATCATTTCTTCTTTCTACATCGCTTCCGGCATATTGATGGTCGGCTTTCCCAATCGTATCGCCAATCACTACATTCAAATCCCAAGATTTTAATCGGTCGATGGCAACTTGTATATCTTCCAAAGAAATTTTTCTTGCCGGACAAGTAATCCCAACAGTATCTCCAGCTTTTAGAAATGGTGGTCGAATCATAAATAAAAATATCGATTACTTTCAAAAGTACAATTTTTGATTTTCATACGTAATGTATTTTAAATATTTGTTTCTATAAATGCACATTATCATTTATATCGGTATTTGCCGGGTTTGTTTTTTGAATCTATATTGTGAAACGGATACAAAACTATGTTTGTTTTTTTTTTGAAAGCGATTATTGATGTTATTACTTTCATAGGCAGAAATGAAAGCCGAGTTTATACATTAAGTATTGTCCATTTTTTGTTTTCTCAAATATATATTTACACTTCTCCTTTTTTCTTATTTTTTTGATTTTCTATCAACTGCTCCATTTGTTCATCAGATATTTGAAAATATAAAGTGCCATTATTATTTTGTGTTATGACAATGCTATTAATACTCTTTTGGTTTATGTTTAGCAAGGCACTTACTGGGAGTTGTAAAATTTCTGATATTTTATAAAGGACATTTACTGTAAGGTTTGTCTTTCCGTTTTCTATGCTATTGTATGCATTCGTACTTAAACCTAATGCAGTTGCAATATTTTTTTGGTACAATCCTTTTGCTTCTCTTGCTTCCATAATTCGTTGTGCCACGATCTTGTTCATGTCCATATTGAGAGTTTATCAAATATAATCAGAATTTTATAAATCACAAAATTTGGGATTGTAATCACAGAAAATATTATTATTCAAAATTAAATAGAGATACATTTAAATAATCTTAAACTATAAAAACAGGAATGCCGAAAACTGTATATTAAAAGAGTAGGCAAAATAAAAAACACACACTATGAAAAACAATAGAATTTTATTTTTATTGATTCTTACATTTTTATCAATCAATATTTTAATGATAGGAGGTTGCAAAAAAACTGCTGTCGAGACTATATCTTATAAAATAGGTGATACTGCTCAAGGTGGTGTTATTTTTTATTTAGATTCAACTAACCAACATGGACTTGCTTGTGCTCTTACAATTCAAAATGATACAGGAGTGGTTTGGAGTTCTCCGGATAAACTGAATATTCCAATGGCAGAAGATACATCACTTGGAAGTGGATTAGCAAACACCAAAGCAATTTTAGATAGCTGTACTGCAACTTATACAGCTGCTTATCTTTGCTATAATCTAACACTAAATGGTTATAGCGACTGGTTTTTGCCATCTAAACAAGAAACACGTTTAATGCAAGCATTTCTTACTTCACGAGGTGGTACTCTTCATTCATATTGGACATCTACTCAACGTTTTGCAAATAGAGCATGGCTCTTGCAGTTTAATGGTACTTGGTTGTATATGCCCTATAATACAAAAACTAATGTTCGTGCAGTAAGGGCATTTTAATTTAGCTCAACTTATTGGATATAATACCAATGGTATTTATAAACATA
>JAGQYE010000009.1 GCA_020436225.1 Bacteroidota bacterium
ATATGAAGGTGCACCAAATATGAATATAGTAAATGGAAGCGATGAACCTACAACTCCTCAACCTCAAAACCAATCGATTATAAACACTACCAAAAGCAACACTAAAGATTATGCAGTTGATTTAAGCAATAATCCTTCCACACCACAACCTAACAATGCACAAGATTTTAATACGTGCAGAGGCAATCGGGAAAGAGGTCAGCTAAATACCAATCCGAATGATACTACTACATCAACTAATGGAAATTCCGACAACAATCCAACAAATGAACTTGCTAAAGGCTGGGATGGTTCTGTAAAAGGAAATAGCAAAGGAATAAATGAAGCAGGAATTAAAATATATGAAGATGAGCCAATTCAAGGATTAATCTTAAAAGGTGGTATAAAATCCGGTTCTCAAAATATATCACTAACCAGCAACTCAGATGGAGTAGTATATTTGGATAATTTGGAAATTGGAACTTATACTTTTGAAATGGCAAAGCCTGGACAACCTATCGGAGGTATCATTGTAAAAGGTGGAAGAAATCCGGGTGGACAGCTACTAATTATCAACAATGACAATAATACATTTAGTTTTAGTGTTTCAGAAACAGGGAATTATAAAATCCAATTTTCAACACCCAATACTAATTCAAAAGCTATTCAAGAAGCAGGAATAAAATAATCGTAATATTGTAAAAAAATAAATCAGTAATATCATGAAAACAAAATTAATTCTAATCGCATTTATTTTAACAGTACTTGTCATCAGCTGTAAGAAAGAAACTGAAACAACAGTGAACCAATTCAAATTTACTTCTATCACTGGTATTAAAAACGATTCCACAGGATCCATTACGATGGAATGGAAAGATGCAAAAAATACCAACTGGATAATTGAAGTAACCAATCCGGATGGAACTAATCGCTCCACTATCAATTGGGATAATCCACAAATACAAGTTTCTAATTTAGGTTTAGATAGTTTATATAATTTTTCTGTTACCGGAAAAAATGACGCTACTCAAAGTGGTAGCTTCAATGCACGAATTGGCACAATGGGAGATGTTATGGTAACCAATTAAAACAACTATTTTTTTTCTTTTTTCCATAAAGACTTTTTCGACGTAGCAACTTCATTTTGGAGTTGCTTTTGTATTTATTTAACAAACAACATTAACTTAAATTGTAGGATTAATTTAAACTCCGTATTTTCGCAACTCATATTATGAGTATTAAAATTACATTTCCGGACGGCGCGGTTAAAGAATTCCAAGAAGGCATTACAGCAATGGAAATTGCCGGACAACTGAGCAACAGTTTACCAAAGAAAGTATTGGCGGCTGAAATTAATGGCGAAGTACAAGATGCTAATCGACCAATTAACCAAGATGTATCTTTAAAATTACTGACGTGGAATGACGAAGGTGGAAAATCTACTTTTTGGCATTCTTCAGCACACCTTTTTGCCGAAGCTATTGAAGCTTTATATTCCGGTGTAAAATTTGGTATTGGGCCACCAATTGATAATGGTTTCTATTATGATATTGATACCGGCGGAACAACAATTACTTTAGCCGATTTACCAAAGATTGAAAAGAAAATGGCTGAGTTAGCCGCTAAGAAAAGCGAATACAAACGCCAGGAAATTTCTAAAGCCGATGCCATCAAATATTTTGAAGAAAAAGGCGATGAATATAAATTGGAATTATTAGAAGGTTTGGAAGATGGCCAAATCACTTTTTATACACAAGGCAATTTCACCGATTTATGTCGTGGTCCACATATTCCAAACACCGGACACATCAAAGCAATTAAATTGATGAAAGTTGCCGGTGCTTATTGGCGCGGCGATGAAAAACGCAAACAACTTACACGCGTTTATGGCGTTACTTTTCCCAATCAACAAGAATTAGATGAGCATTTGCGTTTATTGGAAGAAGCCGAAAAACGCGACCACAGAAAATTAGGTCAACAATTAGAAATATATACGTTTGATGAAGAAGTCGGTCCGGGATTGCCTTTATGGTTGCCTAATGGCGGTTTCTTGATTGAGAAATTAGAAGAACTTGCCAAGAAAACCGAAGAAGAAGCCGGCTACTTCAGAGTACGCACGCCACATATTGCTAAAGAAGCATTGTATTTGCGAAGCGGACACCTTCCCTACTATTCTGAAAGTATGTTTCCGCCGATGGAATTAGATAATGTAAAATATTATCTAAAGGCGATGAATTGTCCGCATCATCATAAAATATTTGGTGCTATTCCAAAATCTTATAAAGATTTACCAATTCGATTAGCAGAATATGGAACATGCTATCGCTATGAAGATTCCGGAAGTTTATTTGGTTTGATGCGCGTTCGTTCTTTGCAAATGAATGATGCACATATTTATTGTACGAAAGAACAATTTGAACAAGAATTCAGAGCCGTGAATGCGATGTATTTAAAATATTTCAAAATTTTTGGAATCGAAAAATACAAAATGCGCTTGAGTAAACACGAGCCTTCAAAACTCGGACAGAAATATATTGACGAACCCGAACTTTGGATAGAAACAGAAAATATGGTGCGCGATGTACTCATTCAATCTGGAATTCCGTTTGATGAAGTGCCTGACGAAGCTGCTTTTTATGGACCCAAAATCGACATTCAAATTTATTCTGTTATTGGAAGAGAGTTTACTTTAGCAACCAACCAAGTTGATTTTGCTCAAGGCAAACGTTTCAATTTAAAATATACCAATAAAGATAATCAGGAAGAATTTCCGATTATTATCCATCGTGCGCCATTGAGTACACACGAGCGTTTTATTGGATTTTTGTTAGAACATTATGCCGGGAATTTCCCATTGTGGTTAGCACCAAAACAAATTTCTATTTTGCCAATTAGCGATAAATTTTTGGAATATGCTCAAAAAGTAGCAAGTGAATTAACCTCAAAAGGATTTAGAGTTAAAATAGATGAACGCGCCGAAAAAATTGGAAAGAAAATCCGCGATGCCGAAGTGATGAAAGTACCTTATATGACAGTAATTGGCGAAAAAGAAGTCGAAAATCAACAAATTTCGGTTAGAAAACACGGAAAAGGCGATATCGGTTCTTTTACTATTGAATATTTTGCTGTACTTTTGCTTGAAGAATTAAAATAATAGTTAGTTATTTGTTATTCGTGATAAGTTAATGGTTTCTGATAATAAAATAACATCATTTGAAGATTTAGAATGTTGGAAAATTGGTGCAGAACTAAGAAAAGAGATAAAAAGGCTAACTGATTCTTTTACTATTGAAGAAAAGTTCAGACTTAGTGATCAAATGATAAGATGTTCAAGAAGTGTAACAAATAACATTGCAGAAGGGTATGGAAGATTTCATTATTTAGAAAATGCTAAATTTTGTAGAAATAGTAGAGGTTCTTTAATGGAATTATTAGACCATTTATTAATTGCAAATGAATCAGGTTATATAAGCAATGAAACGTTAGAATTATTTAGAATAAAAATTAAAAAAGGAAATGCACTCATCAATGGTTATATAAAATACCTAATAAAAGCAAAGAAAGTATAACTAATAACTAATAACTAATAACACAAAATAATTTGATACCTAGAAGAAAAGTATTTGTTCCCAGAAAAAAAGAAACGGAACACCGATTAAACAGAAATATTCGCGTACCGGAAGTGCGCTTAGTAGGCGAAAACATTGAACAAGGCGTTTATAAAATTGATGACGCCTTACGTTTAGCTCAAGAGCAAGAAGTAGATTTAGTGGAGATTTCTCCTAATGCCGTTCCGCCTGTTTGCCGATTAGTTGATTACAATAAATTCTTGTACGACAAGAAAAAGAAAGACAAAGAAATCAAAGCAAAACAGAAAAAAACAGAAGTTAAAGAAATCCGTTTTACGCCAAATACGGACGACCACGATTTAGATTTCAAGAAAAAACACGCACAAAAATTCTTGCAAGAAGGATCTAAAGTAAAAATCTATGTACAGTTTAGAGGTCGTGCTATTCAATTTAAGGACAGAGGCGAATTACTCTTACTTCAATTTGCTGAGGCTTTAAAAGAATTTGGTGCTTTAGAAGCTATGCCCAACTTAGAAGGAAAGAAAATGATTGCTTTTATTGCGCCGAAGAAAAAATAAAGATTTCTTCTAACGATAATTTAATATAAATCCGTCATTTACACTTCAACGAATTAGCGAATTATCTAATTAATTTGTATCTTTGCACCTCATTTATTTTTAATTAACTATTAAAACGCATTTTTATGCCAAAGATGAAAACTAACTCCAGCGCGAAAAAACGCTTTAAAGTTACCGGAAGCGGTAAAATACAAGGAGGTCAAGCTTACAAGCGACATATTTTGACAAAAAAAACTAAAAAACAAAAACGCAACCTTACAGGAAGTGTTATCATTAAAAAATGCGATGAAGGCAACATTAAGTCGCTTTTGTGCATGAGTTAATAAAAAAAGATAAAGACATAAGGCAAGGCATCGCCGATGGTCGTATTATTCATCATTAAAATAACAAAGATATGCCACGTTCAGTCAATTCAGTAGCAGCAAAAGACCGCAAAAAGAAGGTCTACAAACTTGCCAAAGGTTATTACGGTCGTCGTAAAAATGTTTGGACAGTAACCAAAAATGCCGTAGAGAAAGGTTTAACATACGCTTTCGTAGGTAGAAAATTAAAGAAAAGAGATTACAGAAGTTTATGGATTGTTCGTATCAATGCGGCAGTTCGTCCTTTTGGATTGTCGTATTCTGTTTTCATGAACAAATTAACAAATGCCGGTATCGAAATTAACCGTAAAGTATTGGCAGATTTAGCCTTGAACGATCCGAAAGCATTTGAAGCTATCGTCAATCAAGTAAAATAAATTCGATAGAAAAAAAACGAGAAAATCCTGGCATCATTGTCAGGATTTTTTTTTGTTTGTTGTTTCGATAATCACTATTCTGCTTTGAGGATACGGGCAGATAAAATCAAGTTTTATTTATAAAAATGAAGAAACTGATTGATAAATTAAAAAAATTAATTTTCAATTGTATATTTAAAAATCAATTTTCAAATCAAATTATCTAAAATAAAAACAAATTTTTACCTTTAAGCTGTAGAAGTTTATCATGCTAAAATCCATAATCCCAAGAATAAAAGATTGGCCCATCAATTTGATAGCTAAAAAAAAGGATAAAATTTTACAAGAAACCATTTCTGAGTCTATCCTGAAGCTAAATGAAAATTGGTCATCGCTTCCTCAATTACGCGAACAATTACAAAAAACATTATATCTCGAAAATATTCGAATTAGAAGTGAATCGTGGGAAGTTGACCCGGAAGATGATGCCGACTTTTGGAAGAAAATAAGACGACAATTACTCGAAGCTGACCCATCAAAAATAGATGAAAATAAATCTAAAATTTTGCATCAAGAGATGTTGCAAGAAATTGTATCTCGTTATTCTAATGAGATTGTAGCACATTTTAGTCCGAATATGTTTTGGTTTGCACGTCAATTGTTAGTGCGCATTTTTGCTCGTTTATTCAATTCGCATTTTGGTGGTTTCAAGGGAATTTTCAATCCGCAAGAGAAATTAAAAGATAAACTCATTGTTGCCGGTCCGGTTGAAAAACTCAGACAACTTTCCTTAAAAGGAACGGTAGTTTTGGTGCCAACACATTTCAGTAATTTAGATTCAGCCATCATCGGTTTTGGTATGGATTACATTGGAATGCCGGCTTTTCAATATGGTGCGGGTTTAAATCTTTTCAACTCGAAAATTTTTACTTTTTTTGCCGGACAATTAGGTGCTTATAAATTAGATAGAAGAAAGAAAAATCCTATCTATTTAGAAACTTTGAAATCATATTCGAGAACCAACGTAATTGCAGGTGCACACACGATTTTTTATCCGGGCGGAACACGTTCACGTGCCGGAAATATTGAAACAGACTTAAAATTGGGTTTATTGGGAACCGTAATGGAAGCACAACGCATCCACTTTGAAAAAAATCCTTCCAACTTAGCTCCAAAAATATTTATTGTTCCTTTAACCATTAGCTACAATTTCGTTTTAGAAGCATCTTCTCTAATCGTTCAACAATTAAAAAGAATAGGAAAAGAACAATATTTAGTACAAGAAGCTCCACAAGTTGCCGGAAAAGGCATCTGGAAATTTTTCTGGGAAACTTTTTCGAAATCGTCAGACATTACATTATCGCTAAGTGAACCGATGGATGTTTTCGGAAATATGCTGGATGATGATGGAAACAGCTTAGATAAATCCGACAATAAAATAAACATCAGGAATTACTTTTTAAGTAAAGGACAACTGAAAGCTGACGACCAACGTGAAATGATTTATACGCAAATGTTGGGTGATAAAATCGTTGAATGTTTCTTTAAAAATAATGTGGTTTATGCATCTCATGTAGTAACTTTTGTAGCTTTTGAATTGTTACAAAAAAAATTACATTATCCGGATTTGTTTACCTTATTAAGAACATCAGAAGAATTTAGAGAAATTAATTGGGATGATTTCAAAGCATCAGTAAGAAGAATCATAGACGAACTTTATACTATGAACAACAAAGGGATACTTAAACTTTCTCCACGCATCACAACAAAAGAATTACCTGAAATTATAGAAATGGGCATTCAGAATGTTTGTATTTATCATACTAATTTGCCAATAATGCGTAATAAGGAAGGGAATATAACCAGTGAAGATTTAAAATTATTGTATTACTATCACAATAGATTATTAGGATATGGCTTACATCAATTCATCTGAGAATGCTCCTGTTGCTGTTATCGGCGCAGGAAGTTTTGGAACTGCTGTTGCCAATCTTTTGGCAGAAAATGGAAAAGTACTATTCTATTCACGTCGTCCGGATGCAGTAGAAATCATCAATAAAGAACGAAAAAACAGCGGACAAGATATTCATCCAAACATTACCGCTACTAATGATTTACAAGAAATTACAGAGCGTTGTTATCTGCTTTTTCCTTCTGTATCTTCTGATGCTTTTAGAGGTGTCATGAAATCTTTGTCGGATTTTTTACGACCAGATCACATGATGATTCATTGCACGAAAGGATTTGATATTAAATTAGAAGAAGGCGTAACGATTTTAGATAAAAATTTAAAATTAAAAACTTCTGACATTTACACAATGAGCAAAGTGATGTTGGAAGAAACTTGTGTAAAACGTGTTGGTTGCATGAGCGGTCCCAACCTAGCCCGAGAAATTGCCAATAAATATCCGGCAGCAACCGTAATTGCCAGCAAGTTTGATGAAGTCATTCGCGAAGGTGATGCAGCCATCAGAAGCCACAGAATGCAAGTATATAGCAATCACGATATCTATGCTGTTGAACTTGCCGGTGTACTTAAAAACTCTATGGCATTAGCAGCCGGCGCTGTTGGCGGATTAGGTTTTGGTCAAAATGCAATGGCCTTTTTGATTACACGCGGTTTAGGCGAAATTATTCGTTTAGCGGTATCTATGGGCGCCGACCGCCAAGCATTTTTAGGATTAGCCGGCATTGGAGATTTAGTTGCCACGTGTACTTCTCCTTTAAGTAGAAATTATACGGTGGGTGCGCGTATGGCAAAAGGTGAAACTTTAGAACAAATTATTGCCACCTCAACAGAAGTTGCTGAAGGTATAAAAACAGTTAGTATATCCAAAAAAATTGCAGATACAAACGATGTTAAAGCTCCTATTATACAAAATATTTATAAAGTACTGTTTGAACAATTAGAAGTTCAAGAAGCACTTAAATATTTGATGGAATATCGCTGGGGACAAGATGCTGACTTTATGTAATTTTTAGCATTTTTTTTAACATCAACCTTCTTCATAAAATTCTTGAATCGCTTCAAAATATTCGCTGTTCCAACCTTCAATGATATCATCATAATCTGCATCAGGAATGTTGTTATGTCGCAATTCAACAGACGTTCCTTTTTGATGTTCATGCAATAATATAGTTACGATAGATTTTTCTACTTGCTCTCCGAAAAACCATTCTTGAACAATCTTTTTATTTTCGATAAACTCGAGATTTAATCCGCAAATATTGCCTTGCCAAAGTGAGAATTCTGTATTAGGTTCAGCACTCATTATTGCATCATCGCCGCTCCATAATTTTATTATTGTTGGATTGGTTAATGCCAAGAAAACTAAATCCGGCGTTGCATTTATGATATAATATTTTTTGAAATCTTTCATTGTCTATTGAAGTGTTTAGATAAATGGAACAAAAGTACATCGAAAAATACTTAATTTTTAAGTATTTTGAGCGATATATTGACTTGATATGACAACCGCACATTCTATAACAACCAGCAAAACAGCACGAGTCTTTACGTATGGAAATTTAAACGAGCAAACTAAATTAGTTTGGATAGTTACGCATGGTTATGGTTTTTTGGCTGAATATTTTATCAAAAAATTTGAAGCCTTAAATCCGAATGAAAATTTTGTTATTGTTCCGGAAGCCTTAAATCGTTTCTATTTAAAAGATATGTCGGGCAAAGTTGGAGCCTCTTGGATGACAACTGTAGATAGAGAAAATGAGATAAAAGACTATATTCAATATCTAGATAACGTTTACAATACATTAATTTCACAAACAAATGCAAAAATTGTTGGTTTAGGTTTTTCGCAAGGAGCTGCTACAATGGCTCGTTGGGCAACGAAAAGCTCTAAACGCCTAAATAATATAGTATTTTGGGGTGGTAGTATTCCAGAAGAATGCTTTTTGCATCTTGATAAACTTAATTCTCTTTCTCCCTATTTATTGGTAGGCGACGAAGATGAATTCATCAGCAAAGAAAAATACGAAAGCGTTTTAAAAAGTTTAGATAATATTGGCTTAATATTTTCACATATTTTTTACAAAGGCGGACATACTATTTTAACTGAACCTTTAATGCAACTCTTTAGCTCCTTAACAAAGTCGTAAAAAGTCGGCAGTATCTTTGCAACGTAATTTTTAGGCAAACATAATTTTCTAATCAAAACAAGATTGCCATGAAAAAAACAGTTGTAAGTATTTTATTTATTTTTTCATTTTTATTCGTCCTATCTGCTCAAACAGAATATGGCATTGCATCCTACTATGGAAGTAAATTTCATGGTAGAACAACAGCAAGTGGAGAAAAATATAATCAGTATGCATTAACAGCTGCGCACAAGACTTTGCCTTTAGGAACAGTAGTAAAAGTAACCAACCTCAAAAACGACAAATCTGTATTCGTAAAAATTAATGATAGAGGTCCTTATGTAAAAGGAAGAGTTATCGACCTTTCTACTAAAGCAGCTGAATTATTAGGTTATAGAAATAAAGGAACCACTAAAGTAAAAATTGAAATTGTAGATAAAGATATAGTACCTGATGATTTATTAGTTGCAAGCACAGAATTACAACAGCAAGATATTGCCAAACAAAATGGAATAAATACAGATACATCTTCAGAAATAGCAAAAGTATCTGTAATGCATCTTGAAAATGATAGTGCATCTTCAGATTCTGAAAAAGTGAAAGAAGAAACTACAAGCGATATTGTCGCGCCAAGTTTTCCGCCTCAAATGCCGATAACAGAAGTTAAAGATGCCAATTCGCATGCAACTACTAATCGCAACAGCTATTTTGTCGTTACCAAATTAGACAATTCCAAAAAAGGATTTTACGGGTTGCAATTAGGTGTTTTCTCTGATATGAATGTCATCTTAGCAATCATTGCTGAATTAGAAGCCAAATACAACCAAAATATGTTGGTTTTACAAGAGGACTTGAACGGAAAAACGGTTTATAAATTATATGTCGGAAAATACCAAAATAGAGCTTATGCAGATGCATTGAAATCTGTTTTAGCCGATAAATACAACGATGCTTTTGTTGTGAAATACGAGTAAAAAATCCAAGCACCAAAATATATCCAACCAACCTTTAATACAGATACATTGCCGGAGTTCGCTGCTGTAATGTATCTGTATTTTTTATTTGCAAGCAGCGTCTCACGTAGTGGACACTGCGCATAATAAACATCGCAGAGACCTTTTCAAGAGACTCTGCTAAGAAGAAAGATTTTTTATTTCAATTCTGATGAAGTTTTATTTAATAATCTTCTTGCAATAATAAGTTGCTGAATTTGTTGTGTGCCTTCAAAAATGTCTAATATTTTAGAATCTCTCGCCCATTTTTCAATCAATTCTTTATAAGAATAACCTAACGCACCACAAAGTTCAATACACTTTAACGCCGATGCATTCGTAGTGCGTGCTGCTTTTGCTTTGCAAACTGATGCTTCTAATGTATTCGGAATTCTATTATCAGCCATCCAAGCAGCTTTTAAAGTAAGCAATCGCGCAGCTTCATAATCGGCTTCCATTCTATAAAGCTCTGCTTCTGCTGCACGCACATTGTTAATAGGCGTTTTATAATCCAACGAAATTTCATTTTTCAATAATTCTTTTGTTCGTTCTAATGTTGCTTCTGCAACACCATTTGCCATTGAAGCCACAAAAGGTCTTGTATTGTCGAATGTTTCCATTACACCACCAAAACCTTTTTTTACATCAATATCCGGACTGCCCAATAAATTGGCTGCCGGCACTCTACATTCAGTAAACACTATCGCAGCTGTGTCGGATGCTTTGATACCTAATTTTTTTTCTAAGCGCACCACTTCCATTCCCGGTGTTCCTTTCTCCACCACAAATGATTTTATGGCTGCTTTGCCTATTGATTTATCTAAGGTTGCCCACACTACAACAGCATTACAACGCTCGCCTGCCGTAACAAAAATCTTTTCGCCATTCAACACATATTCATCACCTTCTTTTCTTGCAGTAGTAGTAATTGCTGAAGAATCGGAACCACAATTCGGTTCAGTGATAGCCATTGCCGCCCACACTTCTGCAAAGCGTTCTTTTTGTTCTTTATTGGCAACTGCACTAATTGCAGCATTGCCCAATCCTTGTCGCGGAATTGATAACAGCAAACCGACATCACCATAACACATTGCTTGGATATTGATGCAATTTGCCATATTGCCGCCATTCTTCACACTCGAATTTGCATCGTTAGTGTCTGATTTTCCTGATGCGCCACCGATTGCACCTTCAGAACCATCATTTAACCCATTTAAACCTGCTGCCAGCAAGTCGAGTTCTTTTGGATATGCATGTTCTTCTAAATCGTATTTTCTTGAAATAGGTCGGAATATATTTTTTGCTGCGATAGTAGCCATTTGTGCTACACCATTAAACTTTTTTGGAATCTCTAAATTCATTTTTTAATTTTTTATAGATGAATACTATTATACATGATAGAAACAGCACGTAAATCGCGGTACCAACGTTCTACCGGAAAATCTTTGATGTAACCATGACCGCCTAACAATTGAACGCCATTAGAGCCAATTTGCATAGATTTATCGCTGCAACAAACATGTGCTAAATATGCAGCACGCATAAAGTCAATGCCTTGCTCTGCTTGTGCTACTGCACGCTGTGTTAAAATGCGCATAGCATCTAATTCTATTTTCATATCAGCAATCATAAATGCTACTGCTTGTCGGTTGCTAATTGGTTCGCCAAATGCAACTCTATCATTTGCGTATGAGATAACATAATCCAAAACAGCTTGACAAGCACCGACTGCCAATGCACACCAGCCTAATTTTGCCATTTGTATAAACCGATGATAATCTATACCACCTGCTTCACCTAATTGTGCGCTTTTGTGAACACGAACATTATTTAGAATTATATCACTTAGTTGTGCCGATTTTAAGCCCATAGCTTCACTATCAGTTATTGTAACACCATCTTGGTCTGCATCAACCATAAATAGTTGATTGTCGCCATTTTCAAGTTGAGCTGCAATTAAAAAATATTGACATTTTTTTCCGAATGGAATTAACGTTTTTGTTCCGTTTAAAATAAAATGTTCATCTTCAATGATGGCCGTTGTAGTTAATTGATATGGATTAAAAAGTGGTTGTAATTCGTTGATGGCAATGCCTGCATATAATTTTTCTTCTTTAAAATATTCAGGAATTAATTCGGTTTGTTGCGCTTCACTTCCATATTCTACTAATGCATTAATTACAGCATTGGAAGAATATAATGAGTATGCTTGACCTAAATCGCCATAGGCTAAAGTTTCTAAAATCAGCATTTGAGTGGTAATGGATTTCTCATTACTTAAACCACCTAAAGCTTCCGGAGTTTGTAAATAAGCTAATTGTAAATCGTTGTATGCATTCCAAATTTCATCAGAAATTTCTTTTTTCTCGTCTTGTTCTTGTGCTGCTGCACGTAATGCAACAGCAAACTCTTTTACAGATTCTTGAATCAGAGTTTGATCATCTGTATAATTTAAATCGAAAAAATCATCAGGAATTTTATTGGAAAATCTATCAGGTGATTTTGCAGAAGATTGGAAAATCTTGCCTAAACTTTTTCCTGCTTTTATTCCATTTTTTGTTCCTTGATAAATAAATTTTTCCGACAATTCTCTCAACTTTAAACGTTGTGCAATTGGTGCATCTAATACTTTGTTATAGAAAACAAAATAATCATCGAGAGGAAGTTTTTGCCAGAAACTTTTTTTGGATTCATTTTTCATTAAAAATTATTTTGGTGTAAATGTAAAGTTTGTTTAATGATTTCATCTTAACTTAAGAAAAAAAAGTGATGCGTGAAGAGCAAAGAGTAGTAAGTATTGAGTAGTAAGTAGTAAGATCTTTCTTTCCATGGTTTGTTCCTTCACTAATCAAAAATATAATGTTTCGTACGGACTCTAACCATGGCTTTCATGTCATTACCTTGCAAAAGGAAATCTCATTTTTTGCTTGGTAGTCGAACGGGTCACAAGACCCGTCGAGGGCGAGGTACTTTCTTATTGAGATTCCCGCTTTTGCGAGAATGACATTGCGTGCTTTGCGATTAAATAATAAAAAAATAAATACAAAATATTTAATTAAACTCCGGATTATTTTTCTTCATCGGGATTTTGCTCATTGCTCGTTCTGCTATGGCTGTTATACTTAAGCTTGGATTTACGCCAGGATTTGCCGATATCATACTACCATCGCAAACCATCATATTTTTATAATTGAACACAAAATTATCTTTATCAATCACTCCGCTTTGCGCATCTTTGCCCATACATGCACCGCCCAAAATATGTGCAGTTGTTGGAATGCCAAATAAGGTTTCTGTATTGATGACCATCGATTTCCCGTCAATAATTTTTTCTACTTCGTGTGCAATTTCCTGTGCCTTCGAATTAAATGCCGTTGGTGCTGGTCCGGAATCTAAAGTAGTTTTTAATCCACCTAAAATATTGCGTTTAAAACTCAAGCTGGAATCTATACTTTCCATATACAACAATATTTGCGTGCGCTTACTCCAATCATCTACAAAGAAAATTTTTAAGTTGGCAATTGGATGCACCACAAAATCTTTTATCATTCTATATAAACGCGAGAAGAAAGTTTTACCATGTACCATTGGTGCCATAAAGATGCGCCAAAAACCGGCACCTTCAGAATATTTTACCGGTTCTAAATGTCGGCTTTCATCAATATTTACTATTGAACCAATGGCAATACCTTCGGAGAAGGAAACATCTTTTCTAAACGTAGTAACTCCGATTAAACTTTCTGAATTGGTGCGTATTCCTGAACCTAATGTATTGGATAAATTTGGTAAAGATTTTTCTTTCAACTTCAACAACAAATCTATCGTTCCTAAGACACCACCTGAAAAAATTACTGCTTTTGCTGTAACGCTTCCATGTTTTGGAAAATAAGAAAGAGAATCTTTGTATTTAATTTCATACCCATCGCTACCATCAATGTTTCCTAATGGTTTCACGTCATACACTAATTTTTCTGCGATGATTTCTACACCGAGTTGTTGTGCTAAATGCAAGTAATTTTTATCAAGTGTATTTTTTGCATTAAAGCGGCAACCCAACATACATCCACCACATAAATTGCAACCGGTTCTGTCCGGACCTTTGCCTTCAAAATAAGGGTCGGGAACGGTTTCGTTGGGTTTACCAAAATAAACGGCTACATTGGTTTTATCGAAGGCATCTGGTCTGCCCATTTTTGTTGCTAATTCCTGCATCACTTTATCACTACGACTCATATACGGATGTCGCTCTGCTCCTAACATTTTCAATGCGGTTGCATAAAAAGGTTGTAAAACTTCTTGCCAATTATCTAAGCCTTTCCAATGTCCGCTGTTGTAAAATTCTGATTTGGGTACAGGCAAAGTATTGGCATACACCAAAGAACCGCCGCCAACACCAACACCGCTGACGATGGCTACATGGCGATAAAAAGTGAGCTTAAACAAGCCTTGCATTCCGAGTTTTGGCAACCACATCCATTTGCGTAAATTCCAATTGGTAGTCGGAAAATCTTCGGGCTTTTTGAACCATTTTCCTTTTTCTATAACTAATACTTTATATCCTTTTTCTGCTAATCTTAATGCTGATACCGAGCCGCCAAAGCCACTGCCAATGATGACATAATCGTATTCCAAATTATTTGTTTGCATATACCGGTTTATATTACAATGTACTATTTATGCTTGAATAAAATAAGCATAAATGAAAGAAATTAAATGAATATGTTTATTTCCTTACAAGAGATAAATTGTTTTGTGTGTATATGAACTGAAACAATTTGCTAATTAGCCAATTAAATAATTGCAATTTTATTGAAGTAAACTTGCATTAGCTTGTGTCATCATAAACCAGAAATAAAATGTTTCGTGCGGACACGAGCCATGGCTAAGGTCTAAAATTTCACGCTTGGTTAAATCTGTTTCGAGATACTCGGTGATGATTTTGAGTTTAAACTCATCGCTGAAAACCGTAGGTGGATGAGGTCGTTTTTTGATGTCTGTATTTTTCATTTTACACTGTTTTTAGTGTAAACCTATTTCAGGACGAGACAAGAAGCAGCAAGCTCCAAGTTTGCACGTCAGCCCGCCTGACGCAAAACCCGTGTTACAAGCTGTTTTTTTATTCGTCTCCAAGATACCGGTTTTTAAGTTCTTTTGTCCAATTTGCAGTTGAAATACTTGTCAACGTTTTAATAAAGTCGTCTAAATGGCAAGGATAAAAACAATTTTGCTCGTCATTGTCAAACGCAAGATATTGTTTGTAGCCGTCAACACCTTTTTGACATTGACTGTTTTTTGAAGGAAACAGAAAAACAAAAAATCCTTCGTCATAGTCTTGTCTTGTTGCAATGCAAAGAAGGTGGTCTCGCCAAATTTGTGAAAGTGATGGTTGTCGTAAAAAGTCAACGCTGTTAGGTTTGAATAGTCCGCAAGTATTGGTTAAAGTCGCATATTGCTCTTTGAAGTTTTTATTTGCCTTGTCTTTGGTTTCTTCTTTTAAACTTTCAGCATATTTTACTTCAATTCCAACAAACCCCTTTTTGTCGTCTTTTTTGTATTCTACAAAAACGTCAAACGCAGAATGGTCGCCAATATATTTTGTGTCGCCACGTCCGGGCGAATATTCAAACTTAACTGCTGTAATTGTGTCAATACGGTTTGGAAAAAGTTGTTTGAAATATTTTGTCGCCAAGTCTAAGTCAAAATGAAGTTCGCCAAACAAGTTGAAGCAAAGAGGTTGAGAGGAAAGTAAGTTGTTCCAAATTCTTGGTTCGCCAATAAGTCCGCCTGTCTTTTTTTTATTTGCAATTTCGTGTGTTACAAGTTGTCTAATGTTGTCGGTTAGGAAATTTGCTTTGCTTGTCTTTGCAAATTCTGTGTCAATGAAGTTACCAAGTTTTAATTCTGGAAAACCTTTTTGTTGTCGCCACTTGCTTTGAAGTAGTCGTGCATAAGCTGAAAAGTCCGTGTCTTGCGGATAGTCAACATTGTATTTTATTCTTTCGTCTTTTGTTGGTCTTGTCATTGTTGCACGGTCGTTCTAAAATAGCTTATAACGGTTACGGCTTGGCAAAGGCGGCAAGTGTTTTGCACTGCTCGTTTTACTCTGCTTTATTTTCAAATATACGATTTTCTGTTATTTTTCATCACTTCTCTGCCGTTTTTGCCAAACCGCTTGTTGTGGGCAGAAAAATCTTATCGTGTGTTTTTATTTCTGCTATCGAATTATTTCTCATTTATGGCGATTATTTTTCATCTTACATTTACCACTTCAAACTATTAGTATTCATTAATATTTCAACGACTACAAAATGTTCATTTAGTTTCATAAATTCTCATTTGGGATTTAATTATGTTTCGTGCGGGCACGAAACACGGCAAGAGGCTTTTGATTTTGGTTCGTAAGGATATGACCTATGGTTTATGAGATTCCCGCTTGCGCGAGAATGACTTTGCTTCCTTTGCGAAAAAAACTTTGTGAACTTTGCGGTTAAGTGTAAGTAAGATTCTCACTTTCGTGGGAATACTTTGTGTGCTTTGTGTCTTAGTGGTTAATCTTATGAATTGATTTTTTGCTGAAATTTTTCCCAACTATTTTTGCTAAGTTGATACGTTAAATATTCAATATAATAACTGCCTTTTCCTGCATCATCTAATTCATTAAAATAAGATTCTTGTTGTAAGATATGTTGAATGTTTCGAGCTATTCTTCTTCCGAAATTTGTTGAAGATTTATTGCATTCGTGTGTATTTATAATAAGCTCATCGCAACCACCAATGATGGCACTCATCGCTGCAGTTGTATTGCGTAAGATATTAGAATATTCATTTTCTGCATCAAAATTTTTGGTGCTTGTTTCGCATAAAATATTTACTTGATTTGGCAAGTTATAGATTTCTGCTGCTTGTTTCCACAACCAACGAAATGCACGTAACTTAGCAATTTCAAAAAAATAATTTTGTTTGATATAAAAATGAAAATGTGTGGATTTATTTTTAATGCCTTCTAAAAGTGCGACTGCTAATTCATCACTAATAGTTGATTGCTCGGGAATTTTTATATAGTTTGTGCAACTATTTTTTTCTATTTCTTCCAACACATTTCTATTTTCTTCTTTATAATTTTCAAAACGAACAGGCGCAACATCTAACAAAATATCTTGCAATAATGCTTGGATGTTTTCTTTATTTATTACTTGATGTTGAAGATTAAACACAATGGAAGTTGCGCCGTATTGCAAAGCTTCTAATGCTTGTTTATTAGCATCTTTAATATCATCAACAATAATTCGCTCAACAATTTGCCAAGAATTTGAGTTGCGTTTAGGAATAGAAAGCTGATAGTTTAAGTTATCTTCTTTGGTATAAAAAGGCAATACATCAATTCCTTCACTACTGTGCCAAGTTAATTGCTCAAACGATTCACCTTTAAGTTCTTGAATAATTTTTTGTTTCCACTCTTCGGCTGTGTTGCCTTGGAATTGTTGATATATCGACTCCAACTTTTCTATTGACATAGTGTAAAGATACTAAAGGAAATCAGTTTGCATATTACTGAACGCTTAAGATTTTTATCTCCACTCGTTGATTAACCGGCGAACCCGGCGACGCAATTAAATGTTGTTTCCCATAACCTTTGTAAGTCAGTCTATTTTTATCAATTCCTTTAGAAATTAAATAATCTACACATGTTTTCGCTCTGTCATACGATAATTTATTACAAAAAACGTCATCGCAAAGTCCGTTGGTATGACCGCCAATTTCCACTTTTAAATTCTTATTTTTTTTCAAGAACGCTACTACTTTATCTATTTCCGGATAAGAAGGAATGGTTAAATAGGCTGCATCGGCAACGAAATAAATCTTATCTGCAATTGCAACTGCACCAACTTCAAGCGGCACATTGAACAAGTCGTAATTTTGTTGAAGATTAGCATTATTTGTAATATTTTTCTTTACGTTGGATAAAGAATCAATAGAATGTTTGAGTGCAAAAAATTCTTTTTCTTGTTGCTTTCTCAATGCATCTAACTTTGCTTTATCTTGCTCCATCTTCAATTTTTCTGCAGCCAATTTATCGTTCTCTTCTTGCATTCGTTTCAACAAATCATCCATTTGTTTTTTCTGTGCTTCTAAATCTTCTTTTTCTTTAGATAGTTGTGTGTTTTGAGTAGTTAACTTATCATTTTCTGAATTAAATTTTTCTCTTTGTGTTTTAAGTTCATCAATGTCATTTTCCAATGTTTGTTTCTTTGTATCCATTTTATTGATAGCAGCCAACATATCTTGTTCGATTGTTTTATGTGCTTGTTCAATAGAATCAAAATTATATGGATTTGACATTGAAGTTAAAGTAAAAGTTTCAGGCAATTGAGCTGATGTTGTATCAGCTGAATTCTCTTTATTTATTGGTAGTTGTGTAAGTTGTGTACTATTTATTATTGATGAATCTTGTTGTACTTGTTGAATATTTGAAGATGGGATATTCACATCTTTTATTGGTTCGGAAATAGTGGCTGCTAAAACTTTATCTTCTTGAATAGGTGATTTTAATGTTTCTAATTCTGCTTGTAATTTCTGCAATTTATCTTCATATTTTGAAATGATTGCGGCAGCTTTTTGTTGTTGTTTTGGATCCGGCGTATAAGTAATTTTTGCTTGCTCATTTTTGCTTGGAATTTCTTGTTTTGTTTCAACACCTGTTGGTGTTGTCGTTGGAATTATTTCCGTTTTTATTTGCTGTTGTTGTTGTTTTAATGCTTGTAATTTATCTTGATAAGTATCGTATTGTTGGGCGCTTACATCTTCTACTTGAGGTTTTACAGGTTGTGGATCATAAGGCTTAGGTTCATAATAAGAATAAGGATTACTTAATGTAGTGCTTTGTTGTACTTGATTTTGTTGTTCTTTCAATGCTTGTAATTTCTTCTCTAATTGTTCTGTTTGAGAGTTACCTGTTGGTTGCACAGGTTGCGGATCAGGATATTGTTGTTTTACTGATGTTGGTAAAACAACAGTAGTTGCAGGCAGTTGCGTAGATGTTGGCGTTGCATTTATTTGTGCTTGTTGTCGTTTAAGTTCATCTAATTTTTGCTGTAAATCATCGGTTGCAGCTGTATTATTTATCGGTGCAGTTCTCAATGTATTACTTGTTAGAGTTTCATTTTGTGTTGGATTAACTTCATTTATAGCATAATTTACTGTAGGTGTAATTACTTTTTCTTCCGGCACTTTTACTTCTTGATTTATAGTTTGCGTCATCGGTTTATTTGTCAGATTATTTAATCTGTCATTATTTGGATTTACTGTCGGATTAGTACGTTGTTGCTCTCGATTGGCTAATTCTTCTTTAGTCAAAACATTAGGTTGTTTTTCCGGCATTTTCGCAGGTGTGATATAATTGACGTTTTCTGTCTTGTGTTCAACTTTTACTGCATTATTCACAGGCAATGAACTTACATTATTATTTGGTGTATTTTTTATTTGATTTTGTTGTTGTTTTAAAGCAGCAATTTTATCTTGTAAATCATCTGTAGTAGTATTTACAGGTACATTGCTTGATGTTGTTGTTGTTTGTGGAATTGTTTTGGGTTGTAAAGTTGTGTTAACGCTCGTTGTTGGAATATTGGATTGAGGAATTCCAGCAACCAATTTCGACATATCTACATATTCGGGTCTGATTTCTTTAGGCAAACGAATACGATATAAATCATTCATACCATACACTGTTTTCCCGCTGGAGAAATAAGCATAATCGCCGGCAGCCGGAATAGTATAATAAATATCCATTTCCGGACTATTGATTTTATCGCCTAAGTTTAATGGTTTTGTCCAATTTGTCCAAGTATCATCTAAGCGTTTGCTCATATACATATCGTAGCTACCAAAACCCGGATGCCCGGAAGATGAAAAATAAAGTGTTTTGCCGTCAGCTGCTAAAAATACACTTCCTTCCGCTCCAACTGTATTTATTGTTGGTCCCAAGTTTTTGGGTGTTGTCCATGTTCCGTCGCTATACTTTTTAGAAACATATAAATCTAAATCGCCGTAAGAATCATCACGTTGAATAGCCATCAACACAACATTCTCTGTTATATTTAAGTAGTAATGAGCAAATTCATTTTTGTTATATAAATCAGGAATTGGCAATGCTTTTGGCTTGCTCCAAGTATTATTTTTTTGTTTGGTAGAAACTGATAAACCGGCATAGTTGTATGTATTCTTTACATATTTATTTGCCACATACAAACGATTATTATCGGCGCTGATATAACATGCAAAATTATGTTCTGATGTATTTAATGGAGGTCCGATGTTTTCTGCTTTAGAAAAATATCCGCCCGGCAAAATTTTAGAATAAAAAATATCATCATCAAAAGCAGATAAATTTCGTTCATCTGTTAATTTGCGCGTAAAATATAAAGTACTTCCATCAGGAGAAATTAAAGGTAAGTGATCATAATAAGGCGAATTGACATTAGCACCTAAATTTTCAGGCTGACCAACCGGTTCACTATATCGCATCACATTTATTTGTTGAACATAAGGTTGAGTTGTAGAAGAAATTCCTATGCAATCAATTTCTTCTCGTCCGAAAGTAGCATTGGTATTGATGACTAATTTTAATTTTACAACATTATAAGCCGGTTTAATTTTGAAATAAGTAAAAACATCATTCATTTTTTGTGTCGGCTTGGGATAATCATTTTCGTAAACAGTATATTTTTTTCCTTTGGTATCATATAAAATTATTTCAGCTACTGAACCTGAATTAAAATTTTCTCCAACTATTACTTGTTGAACCATTTGCGGAGTGGCAAAACCTACGGTAACAAATTCTTTGGAATTATTTTGATGTTTAGGCGTCCAAGCATGTTGGGAAGAACCATATTGTAATGTATTTGGATAACCAAGGACTTGTACAGCACTCCATCTGGTAGAATTTTGCCCGATAAGTTCATCTTTATATTCCGAAGAAAAATCAAGTAGCTTTGTTGCCCATTGTACATCAGCAGCAATGCCAATCAAAGAAAAGAAGTTATAAATAACAAGAAAACTAAATATCTTTTTCATAAATAAATTCATAAATAGCTATAAAATTAAAAGAGAATTTTAAACATAATTAACAAGATTTATACCAATTCAAAAGGAATAACTCACAAACTAATAAATATAACGATTAATTTTGGTATTAATTTTGAAAGCTATGTTTATGAAGTCAATTTTTGCACTCTTATTTTTCATTCTTCCATTTATATCCAAAGCACAACTTGCGCCTGAAGATTTTCAAAAATTAAAATTATACGAAGATACTATTCGAAGTTATGGAGATACATTAATCAACAGTCAGCTACAAGAAAATCGCTCTATTGCCAGCTATCGAATTATCCAAGCATTGACAAGAGCTTTAAAAATAAAGAATTCATTTTATTATAATTGGAGCGATTCTTTACCTTGGAAAATAACCATTCCTGAAGATGGCAGTTTTAAAATTTTTACTTGGTATGTGCGTAATGATGAAGATTTATATCGATTTTTTGGAACGATACAAATGAAGAGTGATACTTTAAAAATGTTTCCTTTAATAGATTATTCCGATTTTACCGACCATCAACAAGATATTAATGTGGACAACAACAATTGGATTGGTGCATTGTATTACGGCATCAAAACAGTAAAAAACAAAAAGAAAACATATTACACTTTATTTGGTTGGGATGGCAACAATGCTGCCAGCAACAAAAAGGTGATGGAAATACTTTCCTTCAACAAAGCCGGACAACCTCGATTTGGTGCGCCGATAATCGATATGGGCAAAGGTAAAATTCTCAATCGCTTTATTATTGAATATGCTGAGTCAGCTTCTATTTCTTTAAACTTTAATGCACTACAAAACAAAGTAATGTTTGACCATGTTGCTCCAAGCGGTGATGTTTTAGAAGGATTTTTTGCCAATTATGTACCTGATGGAACCTATGAAGGCTTTGAATGGAAGAAAGGAAAATGGCATTATATCGAAAGTATTGCATACGAAAAAAGAGAAGATGGCGATGTGCCAAATGTTGGCAAGAAAGAAACGTTTGAACTATACAAGCCAAAAGGAAAATAATTATAATTTATCTAAAATTAATGCCGTTGCAATCGCGGCATTTAAAGATTCTGCTTTACCGATTCGTGGAATTGTAATAGGAAATGTAATTTTTTCTTGTAATGTTGGTCGGATGCCATGTCCTTCATTTCCTATCAAAATAAATCCGCAATTTTTATAATCTTGTTCGCGATAATTTTTGCCGTCTAATACAGCGCCATAAATCGGTAATTTATGCTTGGAAATGATTTCATCTATATTTTCTTCAAAAATCTGCACTCGACCTATTGATGCCATACTCGCTTGTACTACTTTAGGATTCCAAGCATCCACGCAACCATCAGAACAAATAATTTTTTTGATTCCAAACCAATCGCAAGTTCGAATGATAGTTCCCATATTTCCCGGATCTTGAATATCATCCAACATTAATATCCATTCGTTATTTTTAATATTTAAAGAATAATTGGGCAATTGAAAAATGGCTAAACTATTATGTTGATGTTGTAAGGCAGTAATTTTTGCCAATTGTTGCTCGCTAATTTGTTTGTTTCTTGGATGCTGAATGCTTTCATTTATCGAATAGATGTGAACAACTTCCAATCCTTCTTCTATTAATTCTTTTATAATTTTATCTCCTTCAGCAATAAATTGAGTGTACTTCTTGCGGTATTTCTTAATTTTGAGCGCATTAATATGTTTTATTTCTGCTTGACTTAACATAATGAGATTGAATACTCAAAGATGGAAAAAATTAGGATATGTTGTGTGCATATTGATACTCTATTCTTGTAGTGCCACCAAGCATTTAATAAAAGACAATCAAAGTTTATTGGTGGGCAATGCTTTTGATATAAAACTCAATGGAAAATCAGCTGTAGATAAAGCTTCACTAAAATCAGAATTAGGACAACAAGTTGTTTTCGACCAGCATCCGAATAAAAAATTCTTGAGTTTATTTCGATTAAAATTGGGCATTTACACCAGAAATATTTTGAAAAATGAAAAAAGAATAAAGCACAAGAACGAATTAGACTCAATTATTGCCAGTAAAAATTACACTAAAAAAGATGAAAAAGCCTATAAGAAAACACTCAAACAAAGAAAGATTGATAATTATTTAGACAATACTTCAGGTGGAGAACCGCCGGTTCTATTTGATTCTACAACAATGGAAACTTCCATTAGCAGGATGAAAAATTATTTATTTTATCATGGATTCTTTTATAGTGATGTTTCATCAGACTTCAAAACCAAAAGAAAAAAAACTACAGTTACTTATCATATTAATACAGGCCCACAATTTTTTTATAGAGATATTTCTTATTCTGCAATTGACACCACAATAGCCGATATAATTGAAGAAAATAAAAAAGACAGATTAATAAAAAAAGGAGAAGCATTTGATATTGATATCATCAAAAAAGAACGACAACGTTTGGCGGATATAGTACAAAACAAAGGTTATTTTACCTTTAGTCCGGATTATATTTATTTAGATATTGACAGCACCATCGGCAACCACCAAATTGATATTTCATTAAAAGTTAATAACGAAGAAAATGCATTATTACACCAGAAATATTCGTATTTACAAGTTGACTTTGAAATTCAGAATTTCGATAAAAAACAAGAAAATCTAAAACTTACACACAAAGATTTTATTTACGATACGATTTGCGATGTAAACTATAGAGTTTTAAAATCATCTGTTCTTCCTAGAGCTTTAACCAAATCTATCTATATAAAACCAGGCGATTATTTCAATAAAGATCAACTTACAAAAACTAGAAACTCATTAAACAGCTTAGGAGTTTTTCGGTTTGTAAATATCGAACATGTGCCGATTTCCATTTCCCCGGAAGAAAGTGGATTATACACAAAAATAAAATGTGCGCCAGCCAAACGGCACGCATTTAGCACCGATGTGGAATTAAACACGAATGCCCAAAGTACGCTTGGTTTCACTTTAGTGGGCTCATATAGAAATAATAATTTATTTAGAACGGCAGCAAAATTTCAATTCAACATTAGTGCCGGTGTGGACTTCCAATTACTCAAAGAAAAAAGATTAGAAAATAGTCCGATTAATGCATTAAACATCAATACGGAAGCCAAAATAAACTTAGCCCGAATATTTCCTTCTTTCAAAAAAAATAAATGTGTAACCAATCAAAAATACACACCAAGTACATTTATTAGTTTCAATTATAATTTCCAAAAAAGAATCGGATTATACAACTTACAAGCAATCGGTACACAATATGGATACGAATGGAATAATGATAAAATCAGACACATTCTGACACCATTAAGTTTCACCTATGTATTGCCTTCAAAAATCAGTGATTCTTTCCAAACACAATTAGACAACAACTCTCGATTAAAACAAAGTTTTCAGCAACAATTTATTCTCGGACAAGAATATGGTTTTTCATACAACAACCAAAATCTCAATGTTGGCAAATACAAAAATTATTTTTATTTCAGAGGCAATGTTTTCCTTTCAGGCACAATCTTAGATGCATTTGCTTCCATCACACAAAAAAATAAATCTAGACCTTACAAATTAGGAGGTGTCAACTTTTCGCAATTCGTCCGATTTGAATTAGAACCGCGTTATTTCTTTAATTTCAAACGTGGGCAAGCATTGAGTTTCCGAGCATTTATCGGCGTTGGAATTCCTTATGGAAATTCAAGGTATTTTGTAGAACAATCTGATTCTACTTACTTAGAAGTTGCGGCGATGCCATACATCAAACAATTTTTTGTTGGAGGTCCGAATTCCTTGCGCGGCTGGGGTTATAGAAAGTTAGGACCGGGCGGCTATAACACGTACAATGATAACCAAAGTAATTTAGACCAAACAGGCGATTTGAAATTTGAGTTTAATGCCGAATATCGATTTAATATTTTTAAATCTTTTAAAGGAGCACTATTTACTGACATTGGCAATATTTGGTTGATGAAATACGATCCACAAAAGCCAAATGCCAACTTCGACCCAAAACGATTTATGAAAGAATTAGCTTGGGATGTTGGCGTAGGATTGCGTATGGATTTAAACTTTTTCGTAATTCGATTTGATGTTGGATATGCTTTATATGATCCGGCATTTACAGAAGGCGACCGTTGGACATTCAATAAAATCAACAACAACGATTATAAAATTTATAAAGATCCGCGCGATACAAGAAATCATACTTATCCTTTAGGTTTTTATAAATTTAGCTTCAAAGATTTCTTAGGTTTAAACTTTGCTATCGGTTATCCATTCTAATTTTATTATTAAACACAACATTTGTTTATCTTTATTTTGATGAATTTTTTCTTTTCTTCAAACCTGAAATACTGTCTCACAATTCTATTTGTTGCTTATTTTTTTTCAATTTTCGGACAAGAATTTTTTCAATTTAATGATATCAATGTTTCAACAGAAAACAAAACGTTTTCCTATCCATGGACAGGTGGTGTTAATAGTGTTCAATTTGGCAAAGTAGATGTTAACCACGACACTGTAAAAGACCTTATCGTTTATAATAAATCGAATCGGAATTTTTTAGTTTTTGTAGCAAACCCAAGCAATCCGTCAAGCTATCAATTCCAACCAAAATATGCCGATTCATTTCCACCTATTTCCGGCTGGATGGTAATGAAAGATTACAATTGCGATGGCATTGAAGATATTTTTACTTATAATGGAATTGGCAATGCCAAAGTTTATAAAGCTTCTTATCGAAATGATACAATTCAATACAATTTACAACAAGATGGATTTTTTTACTCCGGAACTTCCGGAAAAATAAATGTGTATTGCTCAGAAGTTATTAAACCGGCAATTGAAGACATCAATCAAGATGGCGATTTAGATATTATTTCGTTTAATGTATTTGGCAATCGACTTATTTATTATGAAAACCAACAAAAAGAATTAAACTTACCTTGTGATAGTTTATTTTTCACAAAATCGGATAATTGTTGGGGCAATATTCAAGATACTTTTTCTGCTGCTTTTGACTTGCGCGATACTTGTACTTTTAAATTCTCCAGGCTAAACGGAACGGACAACATCATGCATACTGGTTCTTGTTTAGATGTTTTTGACATCGACCAAAATGGCGCACTTGATGCCGTTATCGGAAGTATCGGATTAACCAATCTCACTTTATTATATAATGATGGAACAGCAAACTATGCTAGTTTCCTTAGACAAGATATTAATTTTCCAAGCAATACAATTCCGGTTAATCTCAATTCTTTTGCTACACCAACATTTATTGACGTTAACAACGACCAACAAAAAGATCTCTTGGTTTCTACTTATAATGATGGCGTTGTCAACTTCGATAACATTTGGCTTTATAAAAATCAAGGAAATGGCGTTTTTCAATTTCAACAGAAGAATTTTATTTTAGAAAATACAATTGATGTTGGTGAAAATTCTAATCCTTGTTTTATTGATGTGGACGGCGATGGAAAATCAGACTTACTTATCGGTAGCGGCGGATTACGCAACAATGATAATCAACTAAACACATCGTTATTCTATTATAGAAATACAGGCACTAATATTGCTCCTGCTTTTACTTTAACAGACAGTAATTTTTTAAATATCCAAAATCTCGGCGTGCAAGATATTGTACCTGCTGTCGGAGATATCGACAATGATAATGATACAGATATTATTATTGGAACTTATGACGGAACAATATTACTTTGGGAAAATACTTCTTCAACTAATACACCAATCTACACGTTTAAAGGAAAATTAAAAGATAACAACAATAATGATATTGATGTCGGAAATAATGCAGCTCCATTCTTAATTGATTTAGATAAAAACAACAAAACGGATGTAGTGATTGGAGAAAGAAATGGCAATTTAAACTTCTATTCCGGAGATTACGCAAATGGAAATAATTTTACATTAATAACTGATTCTTTGGGAAAGATAAACATCAAAACAAATGGACTTCCACTGGGCTACACAGCTCCAACAATTATAGATCTTAACCATGATGATAAACTTGATCTAATTTTGGGAACCTATATAAATGGGCTACAATTTTATGACAATATCGAAGATAAACTCAATCAAACATTTGTACTTTCAAATTCTACACTTACTGATGCATCAATAGGCTATCGTTCTACCTCAACACTTGCCGATATTAATGACGATGGAATTTTAGAGTTAATAGCAGGAAATATTTCCGGTGGTTTGTTTTTATTTAGTGGAGCACCAAATGCCTTTCCTACTGCAATTAAAACAAGCAAAAATGAAATAAAATTTAGTGTATTTCCAAATCCAAGCAATAGCAATATTTTCATTCAACAAAATGAACTTAAATCGAATTATCAAGTGCAACTTTTCAATATTTTAGGGCAAGAAGTATTGAATAAAAATTATAATGGAGAACAAGCAATAATGCTTAATCTGATTGAAATTCCAAACGGCATTTATCTTTTAAAAATTTCTGACAAAGAAAAAACAGGCATTCAAAAAATCATCATTCAACATTAACATCTAAGAAAAATAAAAAAAGCACTCTTACGAGTGCTTTAGAGGTCGATGGCGGATTCGAACCGCCGTACGAGCTTTTGCAGAGCTCTGCCTAGCCTCTCGGCCAACCGACCATTTTTTCGAAATGCAAAACTACATTATTTTTGTACAAATAAAAATTAATACACATAAATTTAATTTTATTCGTCTTCCATTTCAACAATGCTGGCTCCTACTTTTGCACCAAGTGGCGGATGAATTTTATGAATTTTAATTTTAATCTTATCTCCTTTTGAAATAAACTCACGCAAATCATCCAAAATTTTCTGAGCTAAATGTTCAATTAGCTTAACCGATATTTTCATATTTTGTTCAACAACTTTAAAAATTTGCTCATAATTAATTGTACCTTTTAAATCATCAGTTTGCTCGGCTAATGTTGCATCCGTTTCCACCCAAACATCTACAACATATTTACCACCAATCTTTTGTTCTTCTTCATACACACCATGGTAAGCATAAAATTCCATGCCTTCCAACCCTATCCAAACTTTTTTTTGCATACTTTTGTTTTATACAAAAATAAACTTTTATGGCTAATAGATATGCTGCTTCTTTCCGTGGTTTTGATTATTTGAATATTGACGAACAACTCAGTGATGAACAAAAATTAATTCGAGAAAGTATAAGAAATTGGATAAATGCATCAGTTGTGCCAATTATAGAATCGTGTGCTGAGAAAAATGAATTTCCAAAACACTTAATTCAAGAATTAGGAAAAATTGGAGCGTTTGGACCACATATTCCTGAAGAATATGGCGGCGGCGGTTTAGATGCAATTTCCTATGGATTGATAATGCAAGAATTAGAACGTGGCGATTCAGGAATCAGAAGTTGCGCTAGTGTACAAAGTTCTTTAGTAATGTATCCAATATGGAAATTTGGAAGTGAAGCACAAAAACAAAAATATTTACCAAAATTGGCAAGCGGCGAACTTTTAGGAAGCTTTGGACTTACTGAACCGAATCACGGTAGCGATCCATCGTCTATGGAAACTCGGTTAGTGAACAGAAATGGCAAATATTACCTCAATGGCTCAAAAATGTGGATAACCAACGCTCCAATGTGCGATATTGCAATTGTTTGGGCGAAAAATGAAGATAAAAAAGTAATTGGTTGTATTGTGGAACGCGAAATGCCTGGATTTTCGACGCCAAGCATCAACGGAAAATGGAGTTTGCGTGCTTCAGCTACCGGAGAATTACTTTTTGAAGATGTGGAAATTCCAGAAGAAAATATTTTGCCATTAGCAAACGGCTTGAAAGCGCCTTTGTCTTGCTTATCTTCTGCGCGCTTTGGAATTAGCTTTGGCGTGCTTGGTGCAGCTATGGATTGCTTACATCATGCCGTAGAATACAGTAAAGAACGCACACAATTTGGAAAGCCATTAGCATCATTTCAATTAACTCAAAAAAAAATTGCCGAAATGCTAACTGAATTAAGCAAAGCTCAATTACTTTCATTTCAAGTTGGAAACCTCTACAATGCTAATAAAATAACGCCTGCACAAATATCAATGGCAAAACGCAACAATGTAGAAATGGCATTAAATACCGCTAGGGTTTGCCGACAAATCTGCGGTGCTATGGGCATCACACAAGAATTTCCATTTATGCGACACGCAATGAATTTAGAAAGCGTAATCACATACGAAGGAACTCATGATGTGCATTTACTTATAACCGGAATGGACATCACCGGAATTAATGCTTTTAGTTAAATAATTTAAATATTTAAAGTATTTATTAGATTATGTTTTAAATATTATTTTTCTCCACGCAATATATTTCATCTAACTGAATATATTTTTATTAAAATCAAGCTCAAACTATTCTTTTTCAATACCTAAACATCAAGTTTCACGAGTAGAAACATTTTCAACATACAATCCACATCAGTTATTAACAAAAAAGTTGACTAATTAGGAAAACCCCTTCAATTTATAATTGTATTTTAGTCGTCCCAATGGAAGAAAAATCAAACAATTTAGCCAAAAAAAATACCAGATTTACTCGAAGTAAAAGTGAAGATATATCATCCTTATTATACGGAAAAATACCGCCACAAGCCAGAGAATTAGAAGAGGCAGTATTAGGTGCAATATTAATCGAAAAAGATGCCATTTCGTATGTATCCGATATTTTAAAACCGGAAAGTTTTTATGTAGAAGCTCATTCAACTATTTATAGTGCTATTCAATATCTATTTGGCAATTCTCAACCTATAGATTTATTGAGTGTTAGCGAAGCACTTCGAAAAAACGGAAAATTAGAACAAGTAGGCGGTGCGTTTTATCTTAGTGAATTAACCAACAAAGTGGCTTCATCTGCTAATGTTGAATATCATTCGAGAATCATCATCCAAAAATTTATTCAGCGTGAATTAATTAGAATATCGAATGAAATTATTCGCGATGCTTATGAAGACACAACCGATGTTTTTGATTTGTTGGACACAGCTGAAAAACGTATTTATGAAATAACAGATAAAAATTTACGCAACTCTGTACAAGGAATCGGGCAATTAGTTTCTAAATCCATTATTCAAATTGATGGTTTAATAAGCAGAGAAGACGGTCTTTTGGAAGATTCAGTTCCTTCTGGATTTATTGAATTAGATAAGATGACGTCCGGCTGGAAAGCCACTGATTTAATTATTATTGCAGCACGTCCTTCCATGGGTAAAACAGCGTTTGTACTAAATTTGGCGCGCAATGCAGCCGTTGATTACAAAATGCCGGTGGCAATCTTTTCATTAGAAATGGGTGCCGTACAATTAGCCAAACGTTTAATCTCATTGGAATGTGAAATTGATGCACAAAAAGTGGCTAACGGAAAAATGACCAACGAAGAATACGCCATTATGCGTGATAAAGTTGAACGATTGTCGGCTGCTCCTATTTATATTAACGATCAACCTGCAATAAATATCTATGAACTTAGAGCACAATGTCGAAGATTACAAAATGCACATGGCATTAAAATGGTTATTATCGACTATTTACAATTAATGAGTGGTGGCGGAGATAAAAATATGAATCGTGAACAAGAAATTTCAACGATTTCGCGCTCACTTAAAGGACTTGCCAAAGAATTAAATATTCCGGTAATTGCACTATCTCAATTAAACAGAAGTGTGGAAACTCGTGGTGGCGAGAAAAAACCACAACTATCTGACTTGAGAGAATCCGGTTCCATAGAGCAAGATGCAGACATGGTTATGTTTTTATATCGACCGGAATATTACAAATTAGATGAAGGTCAGACTGGAGAATCATTAAAAGGTGCAGCTGAAGTTTTAATCAAGAAACATAGAAATGGACCTGTTGGTGATGTTCCTCTTCGATTCAACAAAAGTTTCGGGCGCTTTTATGATGCCAATGGTTTGTACGAAGAAATGCAAGAATACACAAGTTTCAAAACTGTTCCATCTAAAGGTAACTTCATGAAAGATGAAGAAAATAAGAATACCGATAATTTCGATGTCTTTTAATTCCTGATAATCTATAATATTGATAAATGATAACTTCGATATAAAATGAAGTTATGCACATTTTATTTGACCTATATCAAAGCGGATTACTTATACTCTTCTTAACTTTGACATAACATTTCGAACTAATCTAGAAACATAAAAACTCGATGAAGCTGCTATTCTTAGCAGCTTTTTTTATTATTTTTTAGAAGGTAACCGCAACAATAATATAGGGTTTTGCTTCACATCTTCAATATATTCTTCAACTTCTTCTTTTAAAGTATTCATATCCGAAATACCATATTTATTAAGTATTGATTCCACTTTTTGATGAATATTTCCTGTGATTTTATCTAACTCTACTCTTAAATCAAACAAAAAAGTATCTATAATTCGTTTCCCTTCATCTTCTGTATAATGCTGGTTTTGGATTAAATCTTCTATTAATTCTTTGAATTTTTCATTTGTAATAGAAGCAACGCCAACAGAAGTATAAACTAATCTTTTAATAATTTCTGACATAAGACAAAGGTAAAAATTTACAAATAAAGAAAAACGAACAATTATACACATCATATTAAAACAGCATTAAAATCTAAAAATAGTTTCAACTATCAATATAAATCAAATTAAAAATTCTTGATTATGACAACAATTCAATAAATTTGGGAAGATATGATAGCACAAAAACGATGGACAAATTTAGAAGTTGATGAACAAGAAGTTCTGGCATTGCAACAGCAATTAAACATACATCCAATTTTGTGTAAACTCTTGGTTGAACGCAATATTAAAACCTTTGAACAAGCGAAAAATTTCTTTCGTCCAAGTTTAGAACATTTACACGATCCATTTCTTATGCAAGATATGGATAAAGCTATCGAACGCATAGAAACAGCAATCTCTAATCAAGAACATATATTAATTTATGGAGATTATGATGTTGATGGAACCACTGCAGTTTCTGTTGTTTATTCATACTTCAAAGATTTATATTCAAATATTTCATACTACATTCCTGACAGATACTCGGAAGGTTATGGAATTTCTTTGCAAAGCATAGATTTCTCAAATGAAAAAAATATTACATTAATTATTGCTTTAGATTGTGGCATCAAAGCACACGACAAAATAAATTATGCCAAAGAAAAAGGTATCGATTTTATTATTTGCGACCATCATTTACCCGACGAAACCCTTCCAAATGCGGTTGCCATCCTCGACCCAAAACGTAAAGATTGTACGTATCCTTTTGACGAATTAAGTGGTTGCGGAATTGGGTTTAAACTCATTCAAGCTTATGCTCAAAAAAATAAACTTGACAGGGAAAAAGTATTTGAAAATTTAGATTTAGTTGCCACAAGTATTGCATCCGATTTAGTACCAATTACAGGAGAAAATAGAATTCTTGCAAAGTTTGGTGTAGAAAAAGTAAATAAACAACCAAGAGCAGGTTTCAAAGCTTTATTCAGCGAACTCAAGCTCGATAGAATTTTAGATATTAACGATTTAGTTTTTATTATCGGTCCAAGAATTAATGCTGCAGGAAGAATAGCACATGGTTCTGAAGCCGTTACTTTATTGATTGAAAAGGATTTTGAAAATGCTGTAGAAAAAACAAAAAAGGTTCAACAGAATAATACCGACAGAAAAAGTTTAGATAAAGATATTACTGAAGAAGCCTATTTGATGTTAGAAAATGATGAACATCAAAACAAAAAAAAATCAACAGTTTTATATCAAGAACATTGGCACAAAGGCGTTATTGGAATTGTAGCTTCGAGGTTAATTGAAAAATATCATCGCCCAACGATTGTTTTAACAGAATCGAATGGAAAAGTGGTTGGTTCAGGTCGATCAGTTTCAGGATTTGATTTACACAGTGCCATTGATGCTTGCAGTGAACATTTGATTCAATTTGGCGGACATAAATATGCTGCCGGTTTAACCATGGAATTAGATAAAATTGACGACTTTACTGAAGCTTTTGAAAAGATAGTAAGCGAACGTATTTTAGAAGAACAACTCATTCCTCAAATTGAAGTAGATGCAGAAATTGAGCTAACCGACATCAATGAGAAATTTTATAATATCGTTGAGCAAATGGCGCCTTTTGGTCCCGGAAATATGTGTCCGAATTTTGTTACCAAAGATGTGTACGACACCGGCTACTCAAAAGTGTTGAATGGAAATCATCTCAAACTAAATATCTTAAAAGACGGACAAAATCCCAAAAACGGAATCGGATTTGGCATGGGCGATTATATGGAAATCATCAATTCCAAAGAAACATTTGATATCTGTTATCAAATTTTTTCGAACACTTGGAACGGACAAACAAAAATCGAATTTCGATTAAAAGATTTAAAATAAAACAAGCATTTTAAGCATCCTTTCAAATTTATTTTATGAAACTTCGCACAGAACATTTAGTAAAAACATATAGCAAACGAAGAGTAGTTGATAATGTTTCTATCGAAGTTAATCAAGGCGAATGTGTCGGACTTTTAGGTCCGAATGGTGCCGGCAAAACTACTACTTTTTATATTACTGTCGGCTTAATTACACCAAATGAAGGCAAGGTTTTTTTGGGCGATAAAGATATTTCTTCTGTAGCTATGTACAAACGTGCAAAATTGGGAATTGGTTATCTTCCGCAAGAAAATTCTGTTTTTAGAACCTTGAGTGTGGAAGATAATATCAAAGCAATATTAGAATTTACTCCATTAAAAAAATCAGAACAAAAAGAAAAATTAGAATCTTTATTAGAAGAATTCGGTTTATCACATGTTCGCAAATCAAAAGGAAAATTACTATCTGGAGGTGAACGCAGAAGAACAGAAATTGCACGCGCTTTAGCCTCTGATCCAAAATTTATTTTATTAGATGAACCTTTTGCAGGTATCGATCCAATTGCTGTTGAAGATATTCAGCATATCGTAGAAAAATTAAAATATAAAAACATTGGCATTCTCATTACTGACCATAATGTACACGAAACGCTTTCCATTACTGACCGCTCCTATATGTTGTTTGAAGGAAAAATCATCAAGCAAGGAAGCGCAGACGAATTAGCCGCAGACGAACACGTCAGAAAAGTTTATTTAGGACAAAATTTTGAATTGCGGAAATAAGATAACCTTTTTTGCGGTTTGAAATAAAAATGAACATCAATATTAACTACTCAATGTCATTCGCCAGAAAGTGGTAATCTCAATAAATAAACCATATAGTAACATAGCTTTTTTTTGATTTAGAAGAAGAGATAGATACACACAAGAATTCATATTTGATGAATACTAATGTACAGCTTAGATGAACAAACATAAACTTCCTTCCTATTAAGCTATTTCCCTATGTTTCTATGTGTTTAAAAAAATATTCGGTTAATAACTTGAATTCACTATACTTAAACAGCGCAACTGGTTAAGATATTTTTATTTACTCCAACAATTTCCGTTTTAAAAATTCTGACATTGTTTCATTCTGAGTCGTATTAATGTTTAAAGATGGGATTAAAGATTTATTTTCTAAGCCTAAAGAGTCTGCTTTTAATTTTAATAATTTTTCAAACATCGGTGTATGATTTGCCATTTTTCTGTCAGTAGGGATAACCAATTCATTTATATTTTGTGTATATAACGGAGGGTCATCCGATGACATCCATCCAATTAAATCAGCTTCTTTTCTTTTTACAATTGTAGCACTATCATTTGTTAGATAACTCATATTCGGAATTGCCATGCTGGCCAATATCTGTTCTTCAACACCTGTAATTGCAAAATAATTAATGCCTTGTTGCATATAAAAATCTTGAACATATATCGGATCATAAGATGCCTGGCTAGTATTATGACCAACTACTTTTAATCGAGAAGATTCTCTCGAAATTAAATCAGTAGAGTTTGGCTCAGCCATTTCAGGATGAAATGCTAACCAAATTGAAATTCCTCCTCCGGCTGAATTTCCATAACAAGCAATTCTTGATTTATCAATATTTAATGCCTTTGCATGATACCGAATAAATTGCACACATCTTTTTGAATCTTGTAATGAAATTTCTGCACCCATTTCAAGGCTGTCCTGAATTAATCTGTAATTTGCTGTTACAAAAGCAATATTATTTTTTAAAAAATATGCTATATCATCGGCAACATTATCATAAGCAACAGTTTTATCGCCACCTGTAAAGCCACCACCATGCCACCATATTACCAAAGCAGTTGGTGCGCTACTTTTCGGCATAAAAATATCGAAAGTAGTATGCGGATAATTTGCATAAGCCACGTCAGCAGCAAATTTTGCATCAACAGAATCTAATGCAATTGGTGGTGTAGTAAAATTTAATTGTAAATCATCTTCTTCGCTAATTCCTGATTTTGTACAAGAAAATACAAGTAAAGACAAAAGGCTAATTAGAATAAATTGGATTTTATGTTTCTTTCTCATATCAGTTGATTTTATATTTAGACTATGAGAAATAGAAAAGGTTTAATCTAAAACATTAAAAAAGCCGTTGAAATCAACGACTTTTTTAATGTTTGGTAGCCCGTAGGGGAATCGAACCCCTGTTTGAAGAATGAAAATCTCCTGTCCTAACCCCTAGACGAACGGGCCGTTCTCTAAAAGCGAGTGCAAATATACAACTTTTTTATTCACTCAAATGTTTTTATTAAAAAAAAATATTACCAAACTATTATAGTTTAATCAAGCAAAAAGAAATTAATTGAATTAACGATTAACTTCATTTATTATTCTAATTTTATGTGCTCACACTTATATACTATAAATCATGCCTAAACCAAAAATTGCAATTAACGGACTCGGTCGTATCGGAAGATTAGTTTTTCAAATTTTAATAGATAAAAAAAATGTAGATATTGTTGTTGTAAACGATATTGCTCCTAACGATGCTTTAGTCTATCTTTTAAAACATGATACAGCTCAAGGAAAATGGAATAAAACAATTACAGCCAAAGAAAATCATCTTTTTATTGAAGAGGAAGAAATTATCAGCACTTCCATTGCCGAATCTAAAAATCTACCTTGGAAAGAATACGATATTGATATTGTGGTTGAATGTTCAGGACGACTTAGAACGAAAGAAAAATTAGAAGAACATCTTGATGCTGGAGCAAAGAAAGTTATTATCTCCTCGCCTGCAGACGAACAAGTTAAAACAATCGTTACAGGCATCAATGACAATACCATAAATAATGAAGATATCATTTTATCGAATGCTTCTTGCACGACCAATTGTCTTGCGCCAATGGTTAAAATTCTAAATGATAATTTCGGAATCGAGCAAGGCATCATGAGTACCGTGCATGCTTATACAGGCGACCAAAAACTACACGATAGCATTCACGCCAGCGATTTTAGACGTGCACGCGCTGCTGCGCAAAACTTGGTTCCGACCACTTCAAATGCCAACAAAGCCTTAGAATGGGTAATGCCGGAAATTAAAGGAAAGATGAAAGGCAGTGCCGTTCGCGTGCCGGTTATTGTCGGCTCTTTAACTGAATTATATTGCAACCTCAATAAGTCAACTTCTATCGAAGAAATTAATGCCGTTTTTAAAAATGCAGCCGAAACAAATTGGAAAAATATTTTAGAATATACAGAAGAACCGCTTGTCTCCAGCGATATTATTCACAATCCGCATTCTTGTATTTTTGATGCCGGCTTAACACAAAAAATTGGCGAATTGTATAAAATTGTTGGTTGGTACGACAATGAATATGGCTATGCCAATCGCTTGGCTGAATTAGTAGAAAAAGTCGCCTTTTTGAAATAAAAAACTAGTTTAATTTTTTATTTTTATCGATTCAATAAACCGATTCATTTTACAAAAATGCAAACCGTAGATTCTATCAACTTCAACGACAAACGCGCATTAATTCGCGTGGACTTTAACGTGCCTTTCGATAAGCAATTCAATATTACTGACGATACGCGCATTCGTGCGGCGTTGCCAACCATAAATAAAGTTTTGAAGGATGGCGGAAGCGTTGTGCTGATGTCGCACTTAGGTCGTCCGCTAAAAAAATTAAAAGAAGATGGCAGCATTGATAGAGAAAAATTTACTTTAAAACATATCGTTAAACATCTTTCTAATTTATTAGAAAGAGATGTAATTTTTGCTGATGATTGTATTGACGAAAACAGCCAAACTTTATCCAACAATTTAAAAAATGGCGAAGTATTATTGTTGGAAAACACGCGCTTTCACAAAGGAGAAGAAAAAGGCGACGAAGCATTTGCAGCACAATTAGCGCATCACGGCGATGTTTACATCAACGACGCATTTGGTTCTGCACATCGCGCACATGCCAGCACTACGATTGTTGCGAAACATTTCACTAAAGAAAATAAATGCTTTGGCTATTTAATGGCAGCAGAAGTCGCCAATGCGCAAAAGGTTTTAAATAACGCAACTAAACCATTTACGGCAATTCTTGGTGGTGCAAAAGTGTCGGATAAAATACTCATTATAGAAAACTTATTAAACCTTGCTGACAATATCATCATTGGTGGCGGCATGGCTTACACATTTATTAAAGCATTAGGATTTAATGTTGGCAATTCATTGGTGGAAGATGATAAAATCGATTTAGCTATTGATATTCTAAAACGAGCAAATGACAAAGGTGTAAAAATAGTTTTGCCGGAAGATTCCATTATTGCCGATAAATTTGACAACGATGCTAACACACAAATCGTTGACAACTTGAATATGAAATCCGGCTGGATGGGCTTAGATATCGGGCATCAATCTATTTCTATTTTTGAAGATGTTATCAAAGAATCAAAAACAATTTTATGGAACGGACCAATGGGCGTTTTTGAAATGGAAAATTTCCAAAACGGAACGCGTGCCGTTGCCATTGCTATCGCTCACGCCACAAAAGAAGGTGCATTTAGTTTAGTTGGCGGCGGCGATAGTGTTGCCGCAATTAATAAATTTCATTTAGCAGATAAAGTCAGTTACGTAAGCACCGGCGGTGGCGCTTTATTAGAATTTTTTGAAGGAAAAACCTTGCCTGGCGTTACGGCTTTGTTGTAGCAAAATCTGTTGATTAATTAAACAGGATATTCTACGCCATTTTTTTCTGTTTCCCAAAGTTTGATATGTAAATCAAATTTTGAATCTAAACGTGCGCGAATTAAATCATAAATAGCAATAACAATATTTTCTGCCGTCGGGTTTAGGTATTTAAATTCTTCGGTATCTAAATTCAAATTCTTATGGTCAAATCGTTCTTCTACTTCTTCTTTTATAATCGATTTCACTATTTTTAAGTCGATAACATAACCAGTTTCAGCCTCAACTTCTCCGGTTATTTTTACTTCTAAATGATAATTATGTCCGTGAAAATGTTCATTTGCACATAAACCAAATACATCTTTGTTTTTTTCCACCGACCAATTTTCATTCCATAATTTATGTGCTGCATTAAAACTTGCTCGGCGTATCACTGCTACTTTCTTACTCATAAGATAAAGTTACAAGGAAAAAATGAGAAATATAAATTCAACTTTTTGTTGTAAGAATTTCTTTTGTTGTTTATAATTTATAGTATTAATTATGTGTTTACTCATTCCAACATTTTATCTTCGTGTATGCTGTTTAAAGACGTAGTCGGACAAGAAGAAATCAAGCAACACTTAATAGATATTGCACTTGCAGGCAATGTGCCACATGCGCAGTTATTTCTATCTTATCCTGGTGCCGGCGCATTACCGATGGCATTGGCATTTACACAAATGCTGGTTTGCGAACAACCAACCAATACAGATAGTTGTGGCACTTGCAGTGCGTGCATCAAGGCACAAAAACTCATTCATCCCGACATCCATTTTTCGTATCCGGTCATCAATAAAAATGCATCACACAAGACGCCGCAAATCAGCATTGATTATATCAATGAATGGCGAAAAGAAGTACTTGAAAATCCTTATTTAGATGAACAAGAATGGTTGCAGAAAATTGGAGCAGAAAATAAACAAGGCAATATTTCTGCTTTTGAGGCGCGTTCTATCATAAAAGGATTAAACTTGACTGCATTCGAATCAAAATATAAAATACACATCATTTGGATGGCAGAAGCCTTAGCAAAAGAAGGCAATATCTTATTAAAATTAATTGAAGAACCTCCGGAAAATACCGTTCTAATTTTAATAGCAGAGAATCAAGAAGAAATTTTGCCGACCATTATTTCGAGATGTCAGTTAGTAAAAATAAACAAGCTCAACGATGAAGCTATTGCTGAAGGTCTAATAAAAAAAGGCGTTCCGCAAAGTAACACACAACATCTCGCCTATTTAGCTGATGGAAATTTCAACAATGCAATAAAATTAATCGACAGCGAAACAGGCGCAGATACGAGAAGATTAACGCAATGGTTAGATTTTTCTATCAACTTGAAAGCCGGAGAATTATATAAATGGGTGGACGAAAACAGCAAAGCTGGTCGCGAAAACTTAAAAGTATTTTTAGAATATTCCACGCATATTTTTAGAGAATCGTTGTTGCTGTTGCATATACAAAATTACACCGCACGATTGGCTAAAGACGAACTCAACTTAGCCATGCGCATCAACAAATTTTTGACGTATCAAAAGTTGGAAACACTTTTAGAACTTATCAATAAGAAACATTACGAAATTGAACGCAACGTCAGTCCGAAATTAGTGTTGATGGATTTATCTTTAAAAATCCATCATATCATCAGAGGAAAATAAAAAAAGATGGTTTGAATTTTACTTCAAACCACCAATCATATCTTCCGGTTTTACCCATTCATCAAATTGTTTCGCTGTTAAATGGCCTAATTTTATGGCGGTTTCTTTTAACGTTGCATTGTTTTTGTGTGCTGTTTGCGCAATTTCTGCTGCTTTATAATAACCAATTTTCGTATTTAATGCGGTTACCAACATTAACGAATTATCTAAATTCTTTTTGATATTATCTTTCAAAGGTGTAATACCTACTGCACATTTGTCATTAAACGACACGCACACATCGCCGATTAAACGTGCACTGTGCAAGAAATTATAAATCATTACCGGTTTAAAAACATTCAACTCAAAATGCCCATTGCAACCGCCAATATTTATAGCCACATCATTTCCCAAAACTTGTGCAGCTACCATGGTCATAGCTTCGCATTGTGTTGGGTTTACTTTTCCCGGCATAATAGAAGAACCAGGCTCATTATCCGGAATATGAATTTCGCCGATACCACAACGTGGACCTGATGACAACATACGAATATCATTCCCAATTTTCATTAAAGAAACAGCAACAGTTTTTAATGCGCCATGCGCTTCTACAATGGCATCGTGTGCAGCTAAAGATTCAAATTTATTTTGAGCTGTAACAAATGGAAATCCGGTTAATTTTGCAATTTCACTTGCCACATTTTTAGCATAGCCTTTTGGCGTGTTGATGCCTGTGCCAACTGCTGTGCCACCTAATGCCAATTCTGATAAATGTGCTAAACTATTTTCAATAGCTTTAATACCGTGGTCTAATTGAGAAACATAACCAGAAAATTCTTGTCCTAAAGTCAATGGTGTTGCATCCATAAAATGCGTGCGACCAATTTTTACTATAGAAGAAAATTCTTTTGATTTTTTGGCTAAAGTATTTCTCAATTTTTTAATCCCCGGAATTGTTTTTTCCATCAAGATAGTATAAGCTGCAATATGCATTGCAGTTGGAAATGTATCGTTTGATGACTGCGATTTGTTGACATCATCATTAGGTGCAATTAATTTTTTCTCGTCTGTTAATTTGCCGCCAAGCAACACATGTCCGCGATAAGCAATTACTTCATTGACATTCATATTCGATTGCGTGCCGGAGCCTGTTTGCCAAACTACCAATGGAAATTGGTCATCTAACTTGCCAGCTAAAATTTCATCGCATACTTTGCCGATGATATCGCATTTTTGTTTGTCTAACACTTTGGCTTTGTAGTTGGTAATTGCTGCGGCTTTTTTCAAATAAGCAAATGCGCGAATAATTTCTTTCGGCATTTTGTTGATGTCTTGAGCTATTTGAAAATTTTCGATTGAGCGTTGTGTTTGTGCGCCGTAATAAGCATCAATAGGAACATTAACTTTTCCCATCGTGTCTTTTTCAATTCTGTATTGCATTGTATATGAAATTAAAAAGTGAACTAAATTTGTTTTTATGTTGGTTTATTCTAAATAAAATTTCTTTCTAAACACCTTTAAAATTAGGTTTACGTTTTTCTAAGAATGCTTGTACGCCTTCTTTCACATCTTCTGATTTAAAAATATCGCCGAATGCATTTACTTCGGTTGCAAACCCATCAACACCATCTTTGTAATACGCATTTACACATTCAATAACTTTTGCAATAGCAATTGGCCCTTTAGTTGCAATTTTATTAATGATAGATTTTGCTTTTTCTATAGCTGCATTTTTATCGGCTTCTACATAATTAACCAAACCTAAATTTAATGCCGTTTGCGCGTCAATCATATCAGCTGTAAGATGCAACTCTAATGCTTTTGCTTTTCCAATGTATTGCACTAAACGTTGTGTGCCTCCATATCCTGCAATGATACCTAAATTTACTTCCGGTTGACCAAATTTTGTTTGAGGAGTTGCAATGCGCAAATGACATGCCATCGACAGTTCGCAACCGCCACCTAAAGCAAAACCACTTACCACAGCGATAACCGGAATTGGCATTTGTTCAATCGCAAAGAAAATATCGTGCCCACGTTGTGCTAAAGCCATCGCTTGAGTTTCGTTTAAACCTTGAAACTCTGCTATATCTGCTCCGGCAACGAATGCCTTCTCGCCTGCTCCGGTTAAAATTATACCTTTAAGTTGTTCGTTTTTTGCTTGTTCAAATGCTGCTTTTATTTCGAGAATTGTTTCTCCGTTTAATGCATTTAATTTGTCCGGTCGATTGATGGTTAACAACAAAATTCCATCTTCAACCGACCACAATAAATTTTTAAAATCCATAAAAAATTAGAAAAAATAGTTAAGAAAATAATCCGGCATCAAGCCGATAATTAATAGAAATACAGAAACCAAAATCATGATGAGTTTAGTAAAAGACCCAACTGACAAAGTAGAACTTTCTGCTGGTTCTTTCGCAAACATAGCAATGATAATTTTGAAGTAGTAATACACACCAATTAAGGAAATGAGAATTACCACAACGGCAATTAACATATAGCCTCTTCCAATCACATCGAGTAAAACAAAATATTTAGCAAAAAAACCGCCTAATGGTGGAATTCCTGCCATTGATAACAACCCGACACTCATAGTGCCTGCTAAGATTGGGTTGCGTTTTGCCAAGCCATTAAATGCTGAAATATTTTCGCTTTGTGTTTGTTTTTCTACGATAATCAGCACCCAAAATGCCAATATATTTGCTATACAATAAGCCAAAAGATAATACCAAACTGTATAAAATACAATTGGTCGAATCATTGATATTCCAAGCAAAATAAAACCGGCATGACCAATACTTGAATATGCTAATAAGCGTTTGATGTTGGTTTGTGTGGCTGCAATTACGTTTCCAATTATTATAGTTAACAAAGCAATAATTAAAAGTATCGTAGTATAAGATTCAAAGAAATTATAATTGTGATAAACAGCAATCACGCCGACGAACAATCTGTAAAAGCCGGCAACTGCGCCAATTTTTACTAAGGTGGACATATATGCCGTGATAGAAGTTGGTGCGCCTGTATAAACATCAGGTGCCCAAAAGTGAAACGGAACTGCCGACATTTTAAAAGCCAATGCAAATAAAATCAACAAGAAACCGGCAATAAGCAATGGTTCACTTAAGCCATAAGGCAACATAGAAGTTGCGGCAATTTGGGCAATATAAAAACTACCAACGCCTCCATATATAAATACAATTCCGAGCAATAAAAATCCGCTGGCAAAAGCTCCTAATAAGAAATATTTGAATGCAGCTTCATTGGAATAGACATTTCGCTTGTCGCTTCCTGCCAAAATATAAACCGGAATAGATAAGATTTCTACACCAAGAAACAACATTGACAAATGCGTATAAGATGCTAATAAAAAAACGCCGACCAACGAAAATAAAACCAAGGAAAAATGATCAGAAATATTAGTTTCATCAGAGAAATAATTTTTGGCAACGATAAACCATATTAATGCAATTAGTGAAGATAAAATGGTAAATGCTAAAGCTGAATTATCCAATTTCAACATACCATAAACAGTTTCATTTGTTCCTAAATCTCCAACACAAAGTCCGATATTGACAAAAAGACCAATAATTACTAATGGATAAATTAATTTCCTTGCATTTATTATCTCGGCAACCAACGATAATATTCCTAAACCCGACAATAGTAATAATTCTTTCATTTTTACTTTTTAATAGATGCTATTCGTTTTTATTACTTGAGATATTGACTAATTCATTTAAAATTTCGAATACGTTACGGCTAATGTTGCATGTCTAACTTGTTCTATCAATTGTTTTAACGGTTCTTCAGAAATATGTAACAACAAATTCGGATATACACCAAAAAACAAAATTAAAATGGCTAAAGCACCTAACATTATTTTTTCATGCATCGTAATTTTTCCAAATGATGCCGTTAATTCATTTGTTTCTCCGTGCATCATTAATTGATAAGCTCTCAGCATATACATAGCACTTAAAATTACGGTTGTACAACCAACGGCTGCTAAAATCGAATTGTATTGAAATATGCCATGCAACAATAAGAACTCGCCAACGAAACTATTCGTTATTGGTAAAGCAACGCTGGCAAACGTGGCGACAATAAAAAATGCACCAAATAATTTAGAAACATTTCGTATGCCACCTAAGGCTTGCATATTATCTGTTTTCATTCTTTGTTGGATAATATCACAAATGAAGAAAAGTGCAACAACATTAATACCATGCGACAACATTTGATATAAAGCACCTTGAACGCCTTGTAAATTAAACGAGAAAATTCCGGCAGCAATTAAGCCAACGTGTCCCAAAGATGAATAAGCCAATAAGCGTTTAAAATTCTGTTGAATTAATGCCATTAATGAACCATACACCACACTGATTATACTAATAATAATCACATATTTTGATGCTAATTTCCAGCCTAATGGAACAGTAGGAATTAGCCAAACAATCAAAGCATATGTTCCCATTTTCAACATAATGCCTGACAACAACATCGTACCTTGTGTTGGTGCATTCACATAAGTATCGGGTTGCCAAGTGTGCAATGGAAAAATCGGAATTTTTATAGCAAAGGCTAAGTAGAAAGCTATAAATACATAGACTTGTTGAGACGCCGGCAAGGCAGCACCAGCTTTGTAAAAATCGGCGATGGCAAAAGTGTGTGCCGGATTATGCAACCATAAAAACAAAATTGCCAATAGCATAAATAAACTTCCGAACATGGTGAAAACAAAAAACTTAAACGTGATGCGTTGTCTTCCTTCACCACCAAACACTAAGCAAATTAAATAAATCGGAATTAAAGTCAATTCCCAAAAAATATAAAACAACAAAGCATCTTTAGCCAAGAAGACGCCGAGCAATGCACTTTGCATCATCAACATTAAACTAAAATATGTTTTCGGTGATTTGATTTCTCGTTCGTAAGCACTATAAACTATAAATGTAGAAAGTAAAGTGGTTAATAACACCAAAATCAGATTGATACCATCTAATTGAATATGGAAATTCGCTCCCAATCTCTCAATCCAAGTTGTTTTATAAATTAAGTTGATAGAATTCGCATCTGTAAGAAACTGAGAAAATGCATACATACTAACACCTAATGTAGTTAATGTGCCGAGCAATGCAATTCGCTTACTTTGCGAGCTACTCATGAGTGCTATCAGCAACACAAAAACAAGCGGAATAATTAAGATGGACAATACTAACATGCTATTCTAATCTTTCTTTAATTCTTATATTTTTACCAACATCAACACTATTAAAACTATCATACCGACAACCATTGCGCCAACATAAAAACCTAAACTTCCGGTTTGTGTCAATCGAAGTAATTGACTCCAATTTACAACCGAAGTTCCAATGCCATTTACCATTGCATCAATACCGGAACGTTCAATATAATCTTGTAATAATCTTGAAATTTTATTTATTGGTTTCACGATGATGGATTCATAAATCTCATCAACATAAAATTTATAGTAAATAATTTCTTTCCATAATGGCATGGCATCTTCATCGTTATTTGACACATATTTTTTTGTAATGAAAATATTTCTTGCCCAAAATACAACAATAAGAATAAGCACTATGGTAATTAGCATCAATAGTAATTCTGTATTTAAACTCATTTCTGTTGTTGGCATTTTTAATGCGGTTGACAAGAAACCATCTAACCAATGATGAAGATGTAATTGATGACCTAATGCGTGCGGAAATCCTATCCAACCGCCGATTACTGAAAGCACTGCTAAAACCGATAACGGAATTGTCATACTTTTCGGCGATTCGTGTACATGATTTTTTACAATGTTGTTTCCTCTAAATTCTCCATAAAAAGCCAAAAACAATAATCTAAACATATAGAAAACAGTCATTAAAGAAGCCAACAATGCCAACACAAATAAGATTTTATTATGCGTGTAAATTTCTGCCAACATTTGGTCTTTAGAGAAAAATCCGGCAAAAGGCGGAATTCCTGAAATGGCTAAAGTAGCAATTAAAAAAGTGATAAAAGTAATCGGCATTTTCTTTTTCAATCCGCCCATATTTCTTAAATCTTGGTCGCCACTCATGCCATGTATTACGCTTCCAGCACCTAAGAATAATAAGGCTTTAAAGAAAGCGTGTGTAACCACATGAAAAACGCCGGCAGAAAATGCACCACAACCTAAGGCACAAAAGATTAAACCTAATTGCGAAACGGTTGAATATGCCAATACTTTTTTGATGTCATTTTGGAAGATAGCAATTGAAGCCGCCAACAAAGATGTAACTACGCCGATGATGGCGATTAAATGCATAGTGAAAGATGACATTGAGAATAAAACGCCACAACGTGCTACTAAATAAATGCCTGCTGTGACCATGGTGGCTGCGTGGATTAACGCAGAAACCGGCGTTGGTCCTGCCATTGCATCAGGCAACCAAGTATATAAGGGCACTTGCGCCGATTTTCCGATTGCGCCAATAAATAATAAAACTGTAATCCAAGTAATTAATTTTCCATCTACAACTACATTGCCAATATGCGCAAATACTTCGTGATAATTGATGCTTCCAAAAACACCGAAGATTAAAATTGTACCTAACAAAAAACCAAAATCGCCGATGCGGTTCATCACGAATGCTTTCTTTGCGGCGCGTGCATAATCAATATTTCTAAACCAAAATCCGATTAACAAATAAGAACAAAGTCCGACGCCTTCCCAACCGATAAACATCAACAAGAAATTATCGGCAAGCACTAACAACAACATAAAGAAGACAAACAAATTCAAATACGCGAAATAGCGATTGTAATCTTTTTCGTCGTGCATGTAGCCTGTGGAATAAACGTGAATTAAAAATCCAACACCTGTAATAACTAGAGTAAATATTATTGAAAGTGCATCTACAAGGAAAGAAAAATCAGCATGAAATTCACCAACATGAATCCAAGAAAATAATGGCACTGTTACCGCTTGATGGTTGGATAATTGACTTATAAAAATCAAAATGGCAACGATGAAAGATGCCAACACACTTCCAGGCGCCAAAAACGTTGTGATGCTTTTGGATAAACCTTTGCCGGATAATGCAATTATGGCAAAACTCAACAATGGAAATAAAGGAATTAGATATACAAATTGTTCCATGCTATACTAATTATACATTATTGATGTTTCAAATTTTTGTTGATCAAGGTTGAATTCATACTCCAAAAAAATCTTTTTATTTTTTTATTTCTAACAGCTTAAAAAACTCATCCAACTTCGGCATGATGATAATTTCTGTTCTTCTGTTTGTTGCTTTATTTACTTTTGAATCATTTGCTACTTTCGGATTATACTCTGAGCGACCGCCTGCAATAATTCTTGAAGGATCTACACCATAACTATTTTGCAAAGCTCTGGCAATAGCGGTTGAGCGTATCACGCTTAAATCCCAATTATCGGAAATGCAATTTGTAGAAATTGGAACATTGTCGGTATTGCCTTCAATCAACACATCAAAGGTTTTATAATCGTTGATGACTTTAGCGATTTTTTCTAACACACTGCCTGCTTTAGAAGAAATCATATAGCTACCGGATTTATACAACATATTATCCGATAAAGAAATCAACACAACACCTTTATCTACTTTTACATTTACGTCGGTATCATTCACATCTGCTAATGAACGTTTAAGGTTCATCACTAAAACTAAATTCAACGAATCTTTTGAACGAATTTGAGAATTCAATAAAGAAATTTCACCACGTTGTTTATCTATAGTTTCTAATGATTGCTTGATGCTTGCTGCGCCTTCTTTACTTATTACAGAAAGATTGGCAAGTTGGTCCAACAATTTTACGTTAGCATTTTTTTGGTAATCAATTTCTTTTTGTAATTCAGCAATAGAAGTTTTTGCTTTAGATAACTCGTTTGTCAATGCTGAATTATCGCTTGATTGTTGCGCAAATTTTTTCTCACATTCTGCTAAATCAGAAGTTGTTTGTCGTAAACTTTGTTCTATTTTATCTTTATCTGCTTGAGATGCTTGAAATTTCTTTTTTGTTACACAAGATGACAACAATAAAATTGTTATCATCATGAATCCTAACTTTCTCATCTTAAATTCTACCATTTTAATTTATTTAGCTTATCAATATCACTGGATTTTATATTCCTATATACCATCATTAAAATTGCCAAACCAACGGCAACTTCTGCGGCAGCCACAACCATCACAAAAAATACAAATACTTGTCCGCCTGTATCGCCGATATATCTTGAAAATGCAACCATCAAAAGGTTTACAGCATTCAACATTAATTCAACACACATAAAAATAATGATGGCATTGCGTCTAAAAAGTACGCCTAAAACGCCAATACAAAACAAAGCGATACTTAAAAAAATGTACCATTGTATTGGAATGCCTATAATTACTTCTTTCATTATTAATGTTATTCGTTATTCGTTATTCGTTATTTGTTATTCGATTACAAAAATATTTTAATGAATTTCTTTCTTACTTAAAAAAACTGCACCAACCATCGCCGATAAAAATAGAATGGAAGAAACCTCGAATGGCAACATATATTCTTTAAATAAAGTTTTTCCCAAATTATCCATCAAGCCAATATTGCTGTTTCTTGCAGCCGGCAACATATTTACTTCCGCACTTTTCAACGCTGCAATAAGACACAACATTAACAAACACGCTGAAACTACAGCAGCTACTTTGGGTAGTTGTTGTTTGTGTGGTTCAATTTCTTTATTCAAATTCAACATCATGATGACATATAAAAACAAAACCATGATGGCACCGGCATAAACGATGATGTGTACTACTGCCAAGAATTGTGCATTCAATAATAAATAATGTCCGGCGATAGCAAAAAATGTAACGACTAAATACAAAACGGAATGCACCGGATTTTTATCTAATATCATCAATAATGCACTTGCGATGGCAAGTCCTGACAAAAAGAAAAATATATATTGAGATAAGTACATTTACAATTTAGGTTTTAAAGTCTGTTTAATGATGTTTCTTTTCCGGCAAAGCATTTTTTATATCTTCCCAAGTTTGATTATGAAAATGCCATTTATCTTTTTTGAATTCTAACACTTCTTTAGTTTGTCTTTTCGATACATCAATTCTATTTTCCATCGATTCTACTAAAATATCTTTTCCATACACCATATCTTCTCGTGTAACATCTACGGATACAATTCTATCAGTTAAGAAAATTGCTTCTTTCGGACAAGCTTCTTCGCATAAGCCACAGAAAATACAACGCAACATATTTATTTCATAAACGGCTGCATATTTTTCTTCTCTATATAAATGTTCTTCGCCTTTTTTGCGCTCGGCGGCTTCCATTGTAATGGCTTCCGCCGGACAAGCTACAGCACATAAACCACAAGCTGTACAACGTTCTGCGCCGTTGTCATCGCGTTTTAAAACGTGTTGACCTCGATATATTTCAGCATGTACACGCTTAACTTCCGGATATTTTACGGTTGCCGATTTTTTAAAAAGATGCTTTAAGGTAATCACCATACCATTGGTAATTGCAGGAAGATAAAGCTTCTCTGCCAAGGTCATTTCTTTTTTTGCAACAACTTTTCTTCTATTTGTTAATTGCATTTTTTATCTTTTTTCTTTTTATCAAAAGCAAAAATTAATTTGCCATTTTTATTTTGATGTTTATTTGAAGAAGCCTTATACTTTTCCCAAAGCAAACATCATTACGCCCGTTGCCAAAATATTAAAGATGGCTAACGGAATTAAAATTTTCCAACCTAAGTTCATCAATTGGTCGTATCTAAATCTTGGAATTGTCCATCTAATCCACATAAAAAAGAAGATACCGAACAATACTTTTCCGAAGAAAAACAAGAATTGGAATAAGGATAAAACATTACCATTTAGATGTTGTGCCAAGAAATCTTGAAATGGTAAATTATATCCGCCAAAATATAATGTCATTATCACAGCAGAAGAAATAAACATATTAATGTATTCTGCGAAGAGATAAAAACCTAATTTCATAGATGAATATTCGGTGTGATAACCGCCAACTAATTCGGTTTCACATTCCGGCAAATCAAATGGTGCGCGGTTAGTTTCTGCAAAGGCACAAATGATAAAAATCAAACAACCAAGTGGTTGATAAACAAAATTTACCCAAGTGCCACCTTGTTGCGCTACAATTTCTTTTAAGCTCAATGTTCCGGTTGTCATGACCAACGCAACGATAGCTAAGCCCATTGCAATTTCATAACTTATCATTTGTGATGATGCGCGCAAAGCACCTAAAAGTGAATATTTATTGTTGGATGCCCAACCGCCAATCATGATGCCATAAACACCAAAAGAAACAACGCCAAAAATATACAAAATGCCGATGTTGATGTCTGTAATTTGCAACGGAAATGTAGTATTTCCAATCGTTATATCGCCGCCCCAAGGAATTACTACGCCGGTCATCAATGCTGTAAGCATCGCTAAACTTGGACCTAAAATAAAGAGATATTTATTAGAAACTGACGGAATAATTTCTTCTTTCATAAACATCTTTAAGCCATCTGCTAAAGGTTGCAATAAGCCGAATGGTCCGGCTCTGTCCGGCCCAACTCTATCTTGCATAAAGGCAGCAACTTTTCTTTCTGCATACGTGGAATAAGCAGCAACGCCGAGAGAAATAGCAAAAACTACAAGCACTAAAATTATTTTGTAAACTATAAATATTTCCATTTTGTTGCTTCGTCTATATTTTTATTTCTTTTGAGATATCATCTTTTCTTCAAAAGTTTAGATATTATTTGGATTTAATGCACCTTCGCCTAAATCTACTTTAACGCCTTCTAATTGTTTCATTTGCTTTTTGACATCCAATATCATCTTACTCCATTCGTAATGATTTTGGTTGATTACAGAATGATGTGAAATTTTACTTGGACCTTCTATTACCCAATCGCTGGTTTTCTTTTTTTCAAAGCGACAAGTATTGCAAATAAAGCTTTCTACTTCGCCCCATCTATCTTTTCTTGCTGTTACACGCAGTACATCATCTCCTTTTAGCCATAAGCGCACTTTTCCGGTACAATTTTCTGTTTTACAATCGCGATGTGCATCAACAGGTTTGGTAAACCAAACTCTACTTTTGAATCGGAACGTTCTATCTGTTAATGCACCAACCGGACAAACATCTATCACATTTCCTGAGAAATCATTATCGATTGCTTTTTCAATGTAGGTAGAGATTTCTGATTCGTATCCACGATTTAATACACCGTGAACGCGATTATCCGTGATTTGGTCGCATACTTTTACACATCGATAACACAATATGCATCGATTCATATTGAGTTTTATTTTATCGCCTAAATCATCAGCATCAAACGTGCGTTTTCTGAATTTGAATCGCGATTCTTCATCTCCATTTTCATAACTTAAGTCTTGAAGATGACATTCGCCTGCTTGGTCGCACACCGGACAATCCAAAGGATGATTAATCAACAAAAACTCTACAACGCCTTTACGAGCTTCTAATAATTCCGGAGAAGTTACGTTTTTGACTACCATGCCATCCATTACATTGGTTCGGCAGCTGGCTACCGGTTTGGGCATTGGTCGCGGATCTTTTGTGGAGCCTTGTGTTACGCTTACGATGCAAGTTCTGCAATAGCCACCTGTTGTTTTTAATTTGGAATAATAACACATGGTTGGTGGCGCAATATTAGTTCCGTATTGTTCGTCTATCATTCTGGCTGCGTGCAAAATAGTAGTACCATCCGGAACATCTATGGTAATATCGTCGATTGTTACTTTAGCCATATCAATAAAAACACAAAAATACAATTCTATTACGACTAAAGCGAAAAGAAAGTAGAATAAATTAGGTAAATTAACCTAAGTTGTTATTTCTATTTTGATTTTGTTGATATCTTTCTTTCTGTTATTTGAACTAAAATATCTCTTAAGAAATTGAAACACAAGACTATTGATACTGATAATGATTTAAGTCAGATTTTTTGCTGAATTTTCTTGATTCGGCAACAGTTAATGGACGCAAAAATGGTGCATCGCCGAATTTATCAAAATAGTAAGAATTAGAAGTGCCGCAATTATTATTATAAAACACAGTATTATCTTGATGTTTCAAAATATATTCGAAATATTTATCGTGTTCCTCTTGTTTGATTTCTACTTGAATTGCTTTGCGTTTTCGTTTCTCTTTCAACACACGCATAATATGTGTCATTTGAACCTCTATCATCGTAAACCAAGATAATCCTGAAGCACTATAAGGTCCAAAAATGATAAAGAAGTTCGGAAAATTTGGCACAGCACAACCTTGATAGGCTTGCAATCTATTTTGTCCCCAAAATGCACCTAACTCTAACTTATTTTTTCCATATAATTCATAATTCAGATAGTTGCTGTTTTTCATAACATTAAAACCTGTAGCAGCAATTAGCACATCAATTTTTCTTTCTTTTCCATCTGATGTAATAATGCCGTTTGCTGTTATTTCTTGAATAGATTCTGTAACTAATTCAACATTTTTTCTATTAAAAGTTGCAAAATACGTACTTGAAAAACTTGGTCGCTTACAACCAAATCCATATTTAGGCGTCAGTTTTTCTC
>JAGQYE010000062.1 GCA_020436225.1 Bacteroidota bacterium
AAACCATCAACGGAAAATCGCCACAAGAAATTAGAGATAGAATTCCGTTTGATTATCTAACTCCACTTTTCCCGACAGAAAAATTAAATTTATTTCAAGAGCAAAGTAATTATTCAACGCGCATCGTAGATTTATTTACACCAATAGGAAAAGGACAACGTGGAATGATAGTAGCACAACCCAAAACCGGTAAAACCATGTTGTTGAAAGATATTGCCAATGCTATCGCAAAAAATCATCAAGAAGTATATTTGATTATTTTATTGATAGATGAGCGACCGGAAGAGGTAACGGATATGCAACGCAGTGTAAACGCCGAAGTTGTTGCCTCCACATTTGATGAGCCTGCCGACAGACACGTAAAGGTTGCCAGCATTGTATTGCAAAAAGCCAAACGCTTGGTTGAATGCGGACATGATGTGGTTATTTTATTAGATTCTATTACACGTTTGGCTCGTGCTTATAATACAGTTGCACCATCATCAGGAAAGGTGTTGTCGGGTGGTGTGGAAGCGAATGCATTGCATAAGCCTAAACAATTTTTTGGAGCTGCAAGAAACATAGAAAATGGTGGTTCATTGACGATTTTGGCGACGGCTTTAACCGATACCGGTTCAAAAATGGACGAAGTTATCTTTGAAGAATTTAAAGGAACGGGCAACATGGAATTGCAATTAGACAGAAAATTATCTAACAGAAGAATTTTCCCGGCTGTAGATGTGGTCGCTTCTTCTACCAGAAGAGACGATTTATTGTTAGACAAAGATATGTTGCAAAAAATGTGGATTTTGCGCAACCATTTAGCTGATATGAACTCTGAAGAGTCGATGAAATTCTTATTGCAACAAATGAAAGGTACACGCAATAATGAGGAATTCTTGATGACAATGAACCGATAACAATTAGATAATTAAGGAATTAGCTATTTCGCTCATAAAAAAATAGACATTCTCATACAAATTTGTATCTTTGCATTCCAAAATTTTGGTAGATATATTTTCTACTGATAGAATTGATTATAAATTTTCAAACGAATAAAAGATGAAAAGAACATTTCAACCATCGCTGAGAAAAAGAAAAAACAAACACGGATTTCGTGAGCGTATGGCAACTAAAGGTGGTCGTGCTGTATTGAATGCACGTAGAGCAAAAGGAAGAAAAAAATTGTCAATTTCTGACGAAAGAAAAGGAAAATAATCACTGAAAAAGGACAAACAACCCGACTTCGCTTCGTAAAAGAAGAGCGTCTAAAGAGCAGAAAATTAATTGAATTGCTTTTTAGTGAACGTATTTTTGTCCAAAATCAGGTGTTGAGAATTTATTACAAACCAATTGAAATTGATTGCGCCTTTCCGGCGCAATTTGCATTTGCGGTATCCAAGAAAATTTTTGCGAATGCAGTGGACAGAAATCGCATTAAACGCTTGATGCGCGAAAGCATCCGTTTACAGAAACCGGAAATTTATGCTTCTCTAAAAAATCAAAATAAACAATATCTCATTTTATTGAGTTATCAAGCAAAAGAAGTGAAAACATTCAAAGAAATTGATGAAGCCATTCAGAAATTGCTCCACAAAATTCTTAATGAAGCACAGTAATTTTCTTCGCAATTTGTTCATCATTAAAAATGAAAACACAAATATACTCGCCAGTTTGGAGCTGGTTTAAGTTCATTTCTTGCCGTAGATTATTGCACTTTATCTCTTTCAATAAAACACCTAACATAGAATATATCTGAATAGTTTGGATAGGCTTTTTAGCTTCAACAAATAAGACATTGTTCGTCGGATTTGGATATACGTTTACTTTCTTATTTAATGTTGGATGTTGATGTACATCTGAAACAACTATCGTATTGCCTTCGCAATCGGTATTTTTGAAAATGAAATATCCATTTGGATTTTGGTAAGTAAATGTATCTTGAGGTTGTAGAAAATAATTGGATTGATTAAAATTGGAAGCAACATTGCTTACGGAAGGTTGCAAGAAATCAGCAATTAAAAAACTGGCATCATCTATTTGTGTTAGCATGTAATTAAAATAATGCAATAAAGTATCTGTGATTGAGTCTGAGAAATATGAACTGTTTGGAATAATGCTATCATCAGGTTCAGATAAATAGGGCCATTGATATTGTTGAATACAATTATGCTGACTGCCACAAACAGTAGAAACAAAAGGATGTTCGCCTTTGCAATTGACAAAAGTTGTGATTGATGTTCCTAAATTATTTTGATTGATGTTATTATGAATTGCACGCGGACCTTCCACATAAAATAAGGAAGCAACTGTATCATTAGTACCAAAAGGTGTAACATCAAATCCAACAAAATTGTCATTTCTTCCATGCAAAAACAACAGAGAATGTTGATCATCATTATTATCTAGGAAGTTTCCCATTTGGCTGTTGTTGATAGAAACTGTATCATCCTTGGGCAATCCGCCTCCAAAAACAAATGAACGTTTTATATTTTTTCTGAATGAAGTATTATAGATTGATTTCGCTGAAAAATTTCCTTGGTCTGCAAAAAGTGTATCAATGAAATTAATTCCGACATCGGCTGTTGCTAACGACAAACTACAAAATGCACCAAAGCTATATCCGCCGGAAAAGAGTTTTGTTGTATCAATTTTTAAAGTTGTTGCATTTTCAACCAAGAATATATCAGCAGCGACCGCAGCTTGAAATCCATTGTAAAAAGATTTGCGCGTTTGGTTGGTTATAAATTTATTACTTGACTCAAAACTTGCCGGATTTTCGTAATACGCCACACAAAAACCGCGCATAGCCAAATCAATGGTATAAAAATTCATGATTTCACTCCAATTACTTTTATATTTTGCAGCATTGCCATGTGTAAGCAAAATACAAGGTCGAGTTATTGTATCATTCGGACGCACAAAAAATAACACCAACGAATCTTTCGTATAAAACGTTTTGATGCCTTTTAATCCACGCCAAACAAAAGCCGTATCTCTATTACTACTATTTATATGTTGAATATCGTAGCTGTGTTTTAATATGGTAAATTGATGATTTTGTACATCACTAAAGCCTGAACTTGGAACAAATGTTTGTTTATTGATGTTTTTATAATCAAATGTGTTGTTGAAGTTGGTATGCTGCGCAAACCCTATCGATATAAGTAAGCAAACTGCAATACCTACATTACAAACATTATATAGAAATCTAAATAATTTCATTCATAATGATAATAAATCTTATTCAAAAATACTATATTAAATACAAAAGTATTGAAATAATATAAAAAAATATTAAGAGAATATGGCAGAAGATAGAAGCAGTTAAGTAGTTTCGCTACCCAACCATTTTTTAATTTTTGGTGCTTTGTAATGGCGCAATTTTTCTAATAAATCTTCAATATTATCACTGCATAAAATCATCGCTTGATTTTCTTTTTGCAAGAATTGCTTGTCCACCATTTTTTGAATCATCGCTAATAAATCATCATAAAAGCCTTTACAATTTAATATGCCTATCGGTTTTGAATGTAAACCTAATTGTGCCCAAGTCAACATTTCAAATAATTCTTCCATAGTACCAAAGCCACCGGGCAACGCAATAAATGCATCAGACAACTCATTGAGTAAAGTTTTACGTTGATGCATTGTATCTACTTTTATCACTTTGGTGATATCGTTATTTTCAATTTCTTTCGTGCATAAAAAATGTGGAATTACGCCAATAACTTCGCCGCCGTTCTCCATTGCGGTATTTGCCATGATGCCCATTAAGCCTACTCTTCCACCACCATAAACCAACGTAATTTTTTGTTGTGCTAAGGTTTTACCAACTTGCTGTGCCAAGTTTTTGTAGATGTCATCGGCACCAATATTTGCGCCACAATAAACGGTAATTTTTTTCATTATCATAAATGGGTTGTCATCAAACAATCATACCGGCTGCTACAGTTTCATTGGTCGCTTCATCCACCAAAATAATACTTCCGGTTGTTCTGTTTTTTCTATAGCTATCAAAAAACAAAGGCACTGTTGTTCGTATAGAAACACGTCCAATATCGTTTAATCCGATTTCTACATCATCTTCAATTCGTTGAAGTGTATTAATGTTGAGTTTGTATTTTGTTTCTTTAATGATGCATTTACATTCTTTAGAAGTATGACGCAAAATATATTTCCCGCGTGGCTGCATTTTTTTCTCATTCATCCAACACAACATCACATCAAATTCTTGGTCGATGTTTGGAACATTGTTTTCTCTTACCAACATATCACCACGAGAAATATCCAATTCGTCTTCGAGTGTAATGGTAACACTTTGTGGAGTAAAAGCTTCCTGCAAATCTCCATCCATCGAAACAATTGATTTTATTTTTGAAGTAAAACCACTAGGCAAGGCTTTCACTTTATCGCCAACACGGAAAACGCCACCGGCAATTCTTCCGGCATAACCTCTAAAATCGTGGTATTCGTTTTTCATCGGACGAATAACATATTGCACCGGAAAACGCGCATCAATATGATTGATATCAGAGCCGATATGAATAGTTTCGAGTAAATACAATAATGTTGGTCCGCCATACCAAGGCATATTCTCGGAACGATTGACTACGTTATCGCCTTTTAAGGCAGAAATAGGAATAAAATGCACATCTTTGATATCCAACTTCGATGCAAATGCTTTGTAATCTGCTGCAATTTTGTTGAATGTTTTTTCGTCCCAATCAACCAAATCCATTTTGTTAATACAAACAACAATGTGTGGAATTTGCAACAAGGATGCAATATAAGAATGGCGATACGTTTGCTCAATAATTCCTTTGCGCGCATCTACCAAAATAATTGCTAAATTGGCTGTAGATGCACCTGTTACCATATTTCTTGTATATTGAAGATGACCAGGCGTGTCGGCGATAATAAATTTTCTTTTTGGTGTAGAAAAATAACGATAAGCTACGTCTATCGTGATGCCTTGCTCGCGCTCTGCACGCAAACCATCGGTAAGCAAAGCTAAGTTGACATATTCTTCGCCACGTTTTTGTGAGGCTGCTTCAATGGCATCCATTTGGTCTTGGAAGATAGATTTACTGTCGTATAAAAGTCGACCAATTAATGTCGATTTTCCGTCATCTACGCTGCCTGCCGTAGAGAAACGAAGTAATTCCATATCTAAATAAGCTTTTGAATCAAAGTTTTCTATTTCTTGAGTGCTTGTTGTCATTTTTTATTTTTTATGTATGCAATACAATATTATTTATGCTAATAGATTTAGTTGATTTTTTTAAAAATAACCTTGTTTTTTTCTGTCTTCCATTGCAGCTTCGCTTCGCTTGTCGTCGGCACGCGTTCCTCTTTCAGTAGTTCGCGTGGATGCTACTTCTTGGATAATATCTTCTACAGTTGATGCTGTTGAGAAAACTGCGCCTGTGCAAGAAATATCGCCGATAGTTCTAAAACGCACGGTTTTTTCTACTACTTCTTCGTTGTCTTTTTTGGTCATGTATTCACTGTCGGCATACCAAACGCCATCGCGTTCAAAAACTTTGCGTTGATGTGAAAAATACAAACTTGGAATGTCAATTTTTTCTTGATAGATATATTGCCAAACGTCCATTTCTGTCCAATTAGAAATTGGGAAGACGCGAAAATGTTCGCCCATTAATTTTCTTCCATTAAAGATATTCCACAATTCAGGACGTTGATTTTTTGGATCCCATTGTCCAAACTCATCTCTATGCGAAAAGAAGCGTTCTTTTGCTCTTGCTTTTTCTTCATCGCGACGGGCACCACCAATAGCACAATCAAATTTATTTTTTTCTATTGCATCTAATAAAGGTGCTATTTGCAAGGCATTTCTCGATGCGGTTGCACCTTTTTCTTCTCTCACTAACCCGCTGTCAATCGCATCTTGAACGGAGGCAATAATTAAACGCAGATTATATTTCTTAACCAACTCATCTCTAAAATCCAAGGTTTCTTGGAAATTGTGACCGGTATCAACATGCAACAACGTAAACGGAATACTTGCCGGATAAAATGCTTTTAATGCCAAGTGCAAAACGGTGATAGAATCTTTTCCGCCGGAAAACAACAAACAAGGATGTTCAAATTGTGCGGCAACTTCTCGCAACACAAAGATAGATTCGGATTCGAGTTCTCTAAGGTGATTTAAATGATAATTGTTCATGTTAGCGTTATCAGTGATTTGTTATTAGTTATTAGTATTGATTTTTTGAATAAAGAAATTATAAATTGCTTCGATACTTTCATCAATGCTTTGTGCTGTTGTTTGTATTTCTAATGTTGGATTTTCAGGTGCTTCGAAAGGTGCATCTAAGCCGGTAAAATTTTTTATTTCGCCGTTTAATGCTTTCTTGTATAAGCCTTTTACATCGCGTTTGGCACATTCTTCAAAACTGGCATTGATATATACTTCGTAAAAATCTTGTTCGCCAATAATATTTTTTGCCATAGTTCTAATGTCAATTGTTGGGCTTACAAAACTATTAATGGTAATAATGCCGTTGCTCAAAAAAAGTTTATTGACTTCTGCAATACGGCGAATATTTTCGTTTCTATCTGCTTCAGAAAAGCCTAAGTTATTGTTAATGCCTGTTCGGATATTATCACCATCTAAAACAGCTGTTAGAAATCCATCTGCATATAATCTTTTTTCTAAACCTTGTGCAATGGTTGATTTTCCGGAGCCTGACAATCCTGTCATCCAAATACAAACGGCGTTTTGTTTTAGCAAATTTTGCTTATCGCTGCGTTGCAAAAGTTGACTAAAGATTGGATGAATATTGTTTGGAGTTTCCGACATTATTTTCCTTGTTGATTTACCAAAATTACAAATAATTTCATAATTCTAATAGTATATCGACTTTATAGAGTAATATTAACTTATAGGTAAAGTTGAAGCAAAAATAAATCTGAGTTTATGCTTAGATTTCTACTTCAATTTGAGTAGATAATAAATCTTCTAAAGTTTCTCTACGACGGATGAGTGTGGCGTTGCCGTTATAGATCAACACTTCAGCCGGACGGAATCTGGAATTATAATTGGAAGACATCGTATGACCATAAGCTCCTGCATTGTGCAATGCTAAAATATCGCCTTCTCGAACTTCATTTAATTTTCTATCCCAACCAAAAGTATCGGTTTCGCAGATATAGCCAACAACCGTATAAATGCGTTCTGTTCCGCTTGGGTTAGATATATTAGTAATATGATGATAAGCATCATACATCATTGGACGAATGAGGTGGTTTTGTCCGGAATCAACGCCGGCAAAAACAGTAGCTGTAGTTTGTTTTATAACATTTGTTTTTACCAATAAATAACCACATTCGCTCACTATAAATTTTCCTGGTTCAAAAACAAGTGTCAATTCTTTGCCGTAATCTTTACAAAAAGCTTTAAAACTTTCGCTAATTTTTTCGCCTAAATCTTCAATATTAGTGGTGTTATCATTTTCATGATATTTCACTTTAAAACCACTGCCGAAATCCAAATATTCTAAATCTTTAAAATTTTGCGCCGCATCAAATAAAATATCTGCACCACGAAGAAAAACTTCAGCATCTAAAATATCGGAACCTGTGTGCATGTGCAAACCAACAACTTTGAGTTTTGTTGATTTTACGACGCGCTCTAAATGTCTAAGTTGATAGATAGAAATTCCGAATTTAGAATCGATATGTCCTGTAGAAATTTTTTGATTTCCACCAGCCATAATATGCGGATTGATACGGACACAAACCGGATAAGTATTTCGATAAATATTACCAAATTGCTCAAGGATAGAAAGATTATCTATGTTGATGTTTACGCCAAGTTCTACCGCAGCTTTTATTTCATCAATGCTGACACAATTGGGTGTATATAAAATATCTTTCGGTGCAAAACCTGCTTTTAATCCTATTTGAACTTCTTGAATGGAAACAGTATCTAAACTGCCACCTAATTTTTTTACAAATTTTAATACATTGATGTTATTAAGTGCTTTGCAAGCATAATGAATATCTACTTTTATATTTCCAAATGCGTTGATTAGTCTATTGTATTGACGCTCGATGATGTTGGCATCATACACATATAAAGGTGTGCCATATTCTTTGCATAAATCAAGTAGAGAAACTCCATCTATTTGATAATTTCCATTTGATAATTCCATGTATAAAAATTAATTGAACTACTAATATAATTATTGATTTTAGATTTCAGATTTCAGGATTTCAGATTTATTATAAGGATAATAGTATTAATTGAGATGCGAGAAATGAGAGATGAGATGTGAGACACAAGACATAAGAAGTAAGTTGTTAGAGCTTTTAAAATTTAAAATCATTTACCAATCTTTCTAAATACTCAATACTTAATACCTACTACTCATTTCTCATTTCTCATTTCTCATTTCTCATATCTCATATCTATATTCTACAATCTAATCCGTGCTAGTCCCAAGGAATGGCTAATTGGTAATTGCCTAAGCTATCGCAACCTGTTACTTCTCCTAACATTTTATGTGATTGAAAAAAACGATACATTGGTTCTAATGAATTCCAAAATGATTTGAATTGTGGTTGTTGTTGATATAGTTTTTCCATTTTATCTTTTTCCATTTTACACGGAAAAATATGAACAGGAATTTGTTGTTTGATGGAATATGCATTTAAACAAATCCAATATAGTTCAGCAATATTCTCATCGCCGAGTGGAATACAACCAATTGATTTATTGCTTCCATGAATATAAATATCGCCACCTAAATTTTGTACTGATTGATTTCTAATAGAATCGGCATGATTTGGATAATTTATTTTGAAAGATAAATGGAAATTACTTTTTGGATTAAACAGTTCTATCTTATAAAAACCTTCTGGAATTTGTTTGTCGCCTTCTTTTTCTTTAGGTCCTAATGTGCCGGAAAATGCCGTAAACAGATAATCTTTTATATGTTGATATTGGACATTATCTCCAGCCCAAATTTCAACTATTTGTTCTTCTTTAAAAATTCTCAAATAAAGATTGTTTGGAGGAAAAGAAAGCTGATGTTGCTGAAAAATAGATTTTATTTTACCATCAAACTTTGAAGATGCCGATGCAACTCTATGAAAACGAAGTTGGTTTTCTATAAGATTATTTTGTGCCTTTGGCATATCATAAAAAAGAAAGAATAATAAAATGAAAAATAAAAATTTCAAAGTCGATATTTCATTTGAGGTTCAGAGCTTGTTTCGATTTGATGTCTGGTTTTATAGCGTTCCTCATTATCATATAATAAATCGTTTTCATTATCATCTTCTTTACCTTTCTCGTTAAACTTAGTGCTTCCGTAGGGATTGTCATATCCTGTAACAATTTCTCTTCCATCAGGCGACATTTGTGTAGAATAATTATCCGTATTAAGTTTTTCGCGCAAAAAAGGGTCGTTACTTGAATTAACTAATGGTTGATTACTAAAAACTCCAACGGTTGCTTTAGATGAACCTTCTTCATCTTCACTGCTTATTGTACGTAATCCTTCTTGCTCTCGTTGATCAGCGATTGCGCCCCAATCTCTACCTAATGTATCATTACCGGACATAATAATGGCATCCGGATTATTAAAAGACGGAACTCTAAAAGAGTCCAAGATAAAATATCCGAAAACAAGGACAATACCTGCAATAGTTAATATTTTTCCTCTTATTTGCACTTTCTAATTAAACGTAAAGTTAGAATAAATGTTTTAATTAGATGATTTTGTCCAACGTTTTAACAATGGCACTAAAATCAAAAGTAATATACCACCACCTACTGCAATGTAAAATATTTTTAAGAATACTCCGCTATAAATGTTCAATGATTCTATTGATGATACTGTTGTGCTTCCTCCTTCTGACGGAATAGCCATTAATGTACCAATTAAGCCTGCGAGATGTTGCCCTAATGCAGATGCCAAGAACCAAAATCCCATCATCATACCTGTAAATTTTGGTGGTGATAATTTAGTTATCATTGATAAACCAATTGGAGAAATACATAACTCTCCGGTTGTTAATAACAAATACCCTAAAGCATACCACAAGAAACTAACTTGTCCATTAAATGCTAATCTTGCACCAACTACAAATAATAAAAATCCTAATCCAAGTTGGAAAAATGAAATACTAAATTTCATTGGAGTAGATGGCTCTTTTCCTCTCTTAGACAAAGCCAACCACATCCACGCAAAAGGGAAACTCAACAGTATTATATAAAACGGATTGACAAAATTATTAATGGCTGCTGCCGGAATTCCGAATGTATTTACATTTCGTTCTGTGAATAAATTTAGCGAGCCTCCACCTTGCTCATAAAATGCCCAAAACAAAACAGAAAATGCGACCATAATAATTGCAGCCAACATTTTATTTCTATCTTCTTTTGTTTGTTGAAAAGCTATAAATATCATGGCTACTGTCGCAATTATACATATTGGGAACATTATTTCGCCCATTAATGTATAGTGGTTGAACAAGAAAATAAACAATGGAATGATAATTAATGAACCAAGTACAATTAACATTTGTGTTTGTTTAGAAACTTCTTTTCCATTAGTATCTGTAGCGGTTAATCCGATATTTCCGAGCGATTTTTGTCCAATCATAAATGTAATTAAACCAACCACCATAAAAATGCCGGCTAAACCGAAACCATAATGCCAATTAATTTCTTGACCGATATAACCGCAAATTAGTCCACCTATAGCGGCACCAAGATTTACGCCCATATAAAAAATGGAAAAAGCACCATCACGGCGAGCATCTCCCGGACGATATAATTTACCAACCATCGTAGAAATATTGGGTTTAAAAAATCCATTTCCTGAAATCAAGAATGCCATACCGGCAAAAAAAGACCATTGTGTTGGTATCGCTAAGATTAAATGTCCTAACGCCATTAATGCTCCACCCAAGATGATGGCTTTACGATAACCTAAAACTTTATCAGCAGCAATACCACCAAACAATGGCATTAAATAAACCAAAGCCGTATATGTTCCGTAAATTAAGTTGGCTTTTACATCACCATAATGCAATTGTTGCACCATAAACAATACCAACAAGGCACGCATACCATAGAACGAAAACCGTTCCCACATTTCGGTAAAAAATAAGAGGGCAAGTTGTTTAGGATGACCTTCAATGGCATCAGCTATATAAGTTTCGCTATCAATCTTTAGAACATCATCGTCTAATAATCCTGTTTCTTTTGACATAGATATATTTTTGTTAGTTGTAAAGATATTAAAATAGCCTATTATTCTTCAACAAAAAACTTAAATCTTAAGGCTGCAAACCCGCCAATTATTGCCGGAAAAATGAGATTTATCAGCCATAATGTAATTGTTGCGGCAAGAATAGATATTGGATTGTTCGCAAATGCTGAAAGGAAAAAAACAGCCACGTTTCCTCTAAAACCAAAATCTATCAATGCTATATTAATTGGATTGATAGTTTGAACGAAGAAGATGGATGCTGTCAAAATCATCGCTAAAGCAATGGGAATTTCAAATCCAAAGAAATACAACAGCAACACAAATTGTAAACAATAAATTAGATAACGAAAAAAGGAATACAACTCCAAGCGAAAAAAATCGGCATTATTATATAAGTCTATGACATGAATATATTTATATACTTTTTTTAAGATAGGAAAAGTTGAAAATTTATTGCTGATTACATCGAGATTATAAAAACAAAAATGCAATAAAAATAAAAGTAATAGAAACAAGAAAATCGACGTCCACACCAAATATAAACTCAGCTTATGTACGAAAATTCCATATAACAACAAACCCAAAGCACCAAAAGAAAAGTTGACTACAATTTGAGCCAAACTACCAATAATAGTTGCTACTATGGCTTCTTTTCGCTCTGTATTTAAAGCAAAAACACGACCGCCAAATTCGCCTACTCTGCTTGGTGTAAACAAGGAAAACGTAACGCCAAATAAAATGCCTTCAACTGCTTTCAACCACGAAATCGGATGTAATTTATCGATTAATAATTTCCATTTTATGGCTTCAATACTCCAATTTAAAAGCATTAAAATAATTACTGAAAAAAGCAACAAATAATTGCCATGAAAATTTTTCCAAAAATGTGCAACCGCAATTTCTACTTCTTCTTTCGAGAATAATTGCTTATATAAAATCCACATCAAACCACCAAACAAAATGATTTTCAGAACACCATTTAATATTTTATTTTGTAAAAGATGCTTCATGCTTAACGAACAAAGATAGTTGAATTATAAAAATAGTTTGTTCCTGCTAATTTGTTGTATTTTTACGTTGATGGCTGAAGATATACAAATAATTTTGGGAATCGACCCGGGAACACAAATTACAGGTTATGGCATTATTCAATGTCAAGCACAAAGTATCGAACTTTTAGCTATTGGCACAATACAAACCGAAAAATTTGACGACCACTACGACCGACTGCAATGTATTTACGATAGGATTTTAGAAATTATCTTGGCATATAAACCACACATTTTAGCGATTGAAGCCCCTTTTTTTGGTAAAAATGTGCAATCGATGTTGAAGCTTGGACGCGCGCAAGGCATGGCAATTGCAGCTGCTTTATCGCAAAAGATTTCCATTCAAGAATATTCACCGAAAAAAGTAAAACAAAGCATTACCGGAAATGGAAATGCCGCCAAAGAGCAAGTGGCTGCCATGTTAGGTCATATTTTAAAAACCGATGTATTGCCTAAACAATTAGATGCTACTGATGGATTGGCTGTTGCCGTTTGCCATCATTTTGCTATGCGTGGTGTTCCAACTCAAGGAAAAAAATATAGTGGTTGGGATGCTTTTATCAAAGATAATCCAAGCAGAATAGTTAAATAACACTCTGTTAGAGTGTACCCTCTCTAACAGAGTGGTTTGTACACTACCTCACTTTAGGTATTTTTCGGGTTTAAGCAATTTTTTAACAATGCTATTTAGAATGATTCTATTTAATAAAGTATCTTTGTTGTATGTTAAAATTGCCGATTATACAAAACCAAATATCTCCGGATTTGAATTTGGTGCGTACTTGCAAATGCGAGTGCGACGGCAAGAAAAAATGTTGTAAAAAATACAAACACGGCAAACGCTGCAAATCTTGTCCTAAGAGAAAAGATTAATCTCTTAAACATTCCTTCAATATATTTTTCTCCATAATCTTCTAAAGATAAATCGCAAAATATCTTTTCTAGCAAAACCTACATCTTGTTTCTAATTTCTATCTTTGCCGTATGTCAGATTTATACATCCAAAATACATTAAGCAGACAAAAAGAAAAATTTGAGCCTCTGAATCCACCTTATGTTGGTTTATATTGTTGCGGACCTACAGTTTATTCTGATGTGCATTTAGGCAATACGCGCACGTTCATCTCGTTTGATTTGGTGTATCGCTATCTCAAGTATTTGGGTTATAAAGTAAGATATGTGCGCAACATCACAGATGCCGGACATTTAACCAACGAAGCCGGCGAAGGGAAAAACAGAGTAGAAGATCAAGCAAAGTTGGAGAAATTAGAACCGATGGAAATTGTACAAAAATATACGGTTGGGTTCCATGAAATTTGTCGCATTTTTAATATTCTTCCACCAACCATAGAGCCGACTGCTACCGGACACATAGTTGAACAAATCGAAATGACTCAACAACTCATCGACAATGGCGTTGCTTATGAATCGAATGGAAGTGTATATTTTGATGTGAAAGCCTACAACGAAAAAGGCAATAATTACGGCATTTTATCCGGAAGAAATATTGATGAACTGATTGTAGGTTATCGCGATTTAGACGGACAAGATGAAAAACGCAATGCCATTGATTTTGCTTTGTGGAAGAAAGCATCGCCGGAACATATTATGCAATGGAACTCGCCGTGGGGCAAAGGTTTTCCGGGTTGGCATTTAGAATGTTCAGTAATGAGTACTAAATATCTCGGCAAGCAATTCGACATTCACGCCGGTGGCATGGATTTAAAATTTCCGCATCACGAATGTGAGATTGCACAAAACGTAGGTGCTTGTGGCGAACAACCGGTGCGTTATTGGATGCATACCAATATGTTGAATTTTAACGGACAAAAAATGAGCAAATCGCTTGGAAATTCCATCTTACCTATGCAGTTTATTACAGGAGATCATCCATTGTTAGACCAACCTTATTCAGCAATGACGGTGCGTTTCTTGTTTATGCAATCGCATTATTCTTCCGAATTAGATATTACTATAAAAGGTTTACAAGATGCCGAAAAAGGCTTGCGCAAATTGATGAATGCTGCTAAATATTTGAAAGAGTTAAAATTTGATTCTGTTACTATAGAAGAAAAGCAAGATAAACTTATTCGTGATTTATGTGAAACCTGTAAAACCGTAATGGATGATGATTTCAATGCTCCAAAATTGATTGCAACCTTACATGAGCTGACATCGCAAATCAATAGTTATTATAATAATGGCAAGCAAATCAATAATATTGCTGATGTAACTTTTAACTTATTACAAAAAACGTATAACGCTTTTCTTTTTGATGTTTTAGGTTTACAAGATGAAGAACAAGCCGGCAACAATGATGCTTTAGATAAAGCAATGCAATTGATAATCGACATTAGAAAACAAGCACGCGAAAATAAAGATTGGGCAACTTCAGATAAGATTAGAGATACACTCAAAGCTGCCAACATCAACATTAAAGACGGAAAAGACGGAACGACAACGTATGAAATCAACTAATCAACATCCAAGCATTTTTTCTTTGGAAAAATCAAAATCAATTTTTAAGTCGATAAAATTATGCTTGATTTTATTTTCATTTTGTTGGATAATTTCTTGTAAACAAAATCAGAAAAACGAAACAACAGAAGACAATGTTTCAACGCTTGTTCGTCCGGCATTTTCATCTGATTCAGCTTATACATTTATTGAACAACAATTGGCATTTGGTCCGCGTGTTCCGGGCACAACAGCTCAACAAAAATGTGCGGATTATTTTGAAAGAAAATTAAAAAATTACGGTGCAAACGTTATCACACAAAAAACAAATGTATATATCTACAATGGGAAAAGTGTGCCTTGTATAAACGTCATAGCATCGTATAATCCGGAAGTAAAAAGAAGGTTGATGCTTTGTGCGCATTGGGATTCTCGTCCGTTTGCCGACCAAGCTGATAGTGCTGTTGCTACACCGATTATGGCTGCTGATGATGGTGCCAGCGGTGCAGCAGTGTTGTTAGAAACTGCTCGTCAACTTCAACAAAAAAATCCTATCATCGGAATTGATTTAATTTTTTTGGATGTAGAAGATTACGGTCAACCTGAATATGAATTAAACCAGAAACAAGGCGATTTTTATTGCTTAGGAACGCAGTATTGGTGTAAAAATCCGCATGTGCCGAATTACACAGCAGAAAATGGCATTTTATTAGATATGGTCGGAGCTAAAGATGCAACGTTTACGTTTGAAGGTGTTTCGATGATGTATGCGCCAATGTTTATGAAGCAAGTGTGGTTGAATGCTGAGCAATTAGGTTTTGGAAATTTCTTTGTAAGAGAAAACACGGCACAGATTATTGACGACCATTACTACATTAACACGATAGCAAAAATTCCAACTATAGACATCATTAATCGCACGCACAGAACGGCATCTGGATTTGCTAAACATTGGCATACGCACGATGATAATATCAATATCATCAGCAAACAAACCCTGCAAGCTGTGGGCGAAACAATGCTTGCTACCATCTATAATTTCTAACAGATTAAAGAAAATTTAAGGATAACAAAAAATAGTATGTGATTAGTAGATTTAAAACTAAAATTGTAGATTTGCACTCCATTCTGAAAAATTCAGATGAAAGAATGAGTATGTCATTCACGGTCCTGTAGCTCAGCTGGTTAGAGCACCTGACTCATAATCAGGGGGTCCATGGTTCGAGCCCATGCAGGACCACTAATAAAATATGAGGTTTTAGTATTTGCTAAAGCCTTTTTTATTTTTAGACAATATTTAAAAAAATGGGAATAGATGCCGCTCATATCATCAATCATCAATTAACTTTTTCTAATGCTGAAGAATTTATACATCAACTGAAAGCAGTAACCGGATTTGGTACGTTTATTAAGCGAATACGTGTTGCAAAAAATATTGAGGAAATTCATCCGCCAGCTAACTTTATGGGTTGGATAACACATCTTGAAGATGATGAAATACTCGATCAAAAAATTGCAGAAGATGGATTTAGAAGTTTCTATCTAAATGGTTCATCAAAACAAATCTCTTTTGAAATTAATCCATATTGTATGGAATTACAAAGTGATGAATTTTATATGGGCAGATGGTCGAGTGTAAAATATATGGCAACTTATATCCGAGAAAATGGATTACCTAATAAAGCAGATTATATACATGATGATAATTTGTATATGTTTAAAAATCGAAAAAATTTATATGAATATGCTCAGCAATTTGGGACAACAGAAATGATTACTTTTTGTGAGAATAAACATCAAGAATGGTTAGATTTTTTCTATGATGAAAAATGGTCTTTACGGCAATTTATTGAATGGGCAAAAAAAGAGCTTGTGTTTGTAAATTTCCACGAGCTAAATCAATTTGATTTTCCTGAACAACGTCCGGATATTTTCAATATTTGTATTTACGATGATTTTAGAGATTTAAAGTAAGTGTAGAAACTTTAATAATATTATTTCTAAATACTCAACATGGTTATTAAGAAAAAAATTTTAGATGCAATTTTGTAATTTTAATTGATGAATAATTGAAGCATTTTTATCCTTTTTAATCACAGAATAAATAACATTACAATCTTTAAATTGTCTGAATATAAATTAAAACCATGTCTTCCATCCAAACTATAATATTCGATTTCGGCGGTGTGTTACTCAATTTAAAACAAGAAAATAATTGGCGAATTGAAGATTTCTTTCCTTTATTTGATTTACAAAAATTAAATCATCTTAAAGAAGAAAACTTTTTCGATGATTTTGAAAAAGGGAAATTTAGTGCTGAGGAATTTCTATCTAAATTAAAATCTATCACTATAAATTCTGACATCAAAAATGAAACTATAATCAAAGCATGGAATAATATTTTGTTGGATATTCCGGCACATCGTGTTTCCATCATACAACAACTCAAAACAAAATATAAGCTCATTTTATTGAGCAATACGAACAGCATCCATACGCAAAAATTTACGGAAGATATGCTGGAAAATTTCGGAGAAGATATCTTACATAAATACTTTAACACCGTTTATTACTCACAAGAAATTGGCTATAGAAAACCTGAAAAAGAAATCTATAATTTTGTGATGGAACAACAACAATTAAACCCCAAAAATATTTTATTCTTAGATGACAAATCCGAAAATTTGGAAATACCTAAAGCTTTAGGCTGGCAAACGCAACAAGTAAACTTTAATAAACTGTCAATTGTTGATGTGCAACACCTTCTAAACTAAAAAATCCAGCTACTTTTTTCTTACTCCTTGCTACTATTGCTATCTTTGCACTTCAATTCATAAAAAATGCAACTTTCAGAACAAGAACAAGTCCGCAGAGAAAAATTAGAAAAGATAAAAGCCTTAGGCATCGACCCTTATCCGGCACCACTATATCCGGTTAATGCTAACGCCAAAGAAATAAAAGAAAATTATAAAGAAGAAACTTTAGAAGATGGCACAAAAAATCGCTTGAACTACCAAGATGTTTGTGTTGCCGGACGTTTAATGGCAACTCGCCCTGCAGGGAAAGCTACTTTTGCTGAAATTCAAGACAGCACCGGAAGAATACAAATCTATGTTCGTCGCGATGATATTTGCCCGGATGAAGATAAAACCTTATACAATACTTTATTTTCTAAATTGCTCGATTTAGGCGATTTTATTGGCGTTAAGGGCTATGTGTTTATTACAAAAATGGGTGAAATTTCTATCCATGTAACTGAATTTACACTTTTATCAAAATCCTTGCGTCCGCTTCCGGTAGTGAAAAAAGATGAAGAAGGTAATGTTTTTGATGCATTTACCGATCCTGAAATGCGCTATCGACAACGCTATGTCGATTTAGTCGTTAACGAAAATGTTCGAGATACTTTCATTAAACGAACAAAAATGATGAATTCCATTCGTACATTTTTAAATAATCATAATGCCTTAGAAGTAGATACGCCGGTTTTACAAAGTATTCCCGGCGGTGCGGCGGCTCGTCCGTTTATCACGCACCACAATGCATTGGATATTCCTTTGTATTTGCGTATCGCCAATGAATTGTACTTAAAACGCTTGATTGTCGGCGGTTTTGATTGGGTGTATGAGTTCTCTCGCAATTTTAGAAATGAAGGCATGGACAGAACACATAATCCGGAATTTACCGTATTAGAATTTTATGTTGCCTATAAAGATTATTTCTGGATGATGGAAACCACTGAGCAATTGTTGGAAAAAGTAGCAATGGATACCAACGGAAATACGTTTGTAGAAGTAGGTGAAAATATGATAAACTTCAAAGCGCCGTATAAACGTATTTCCATTTACGATGCTATAAAAACTTATACAGGACACGATGTTTCAGGCTTGGACGAAGATGGTTTGCGCGATGTATGTAAGCAATTACATATTGAAGTGGACAACACCATGGGCAAAGGTAAGTTGATTGATGCCATTTTTGGCGAACGTTGCGAACACAACTATATTCAACCGACTTTTATTATTGATTATCCGGTAGAGATGTCGCCGTTAACCAAGAAACACCGCAGTAAAGCCGGCTTGGTAGAACGTTTTGAGTTGATGATAAACGGCAAAGAAATTGCCAATGCTTATTCTGAATTAAACGACCCAATAGACCAACGCGAGCGTTTTGAAGACCAACTAAAATTGCAAGAACGCGGCGATGATGAGGCAATGTTTATCGACCAAGATTTCTTGCGTGCCTTAGAATACGGTATGCCGCCAACTTCAGGAATTGGCTTTGGGATTGATAGATTAGCAATGCTATTAACCAATCAATCATCTATACAAGAAGTATTATTTTTCCCGCAAATGCGACCGGAAAAGTAAACGAGAATATGTGGATTTATGCTTGGATTTTCTTGAAAAAACAAGCATAAATTTTCACTTTTATCTTCTTAGTGTGGCAATTTTTCTCTAATTAATCCATATACCCAAGTGCCTACGATAGCACTTAAAATGGTAACAATAACGGCAAGAAATCCCGCGCCAATTTGAGCATAGATAGGACCGGGACAAGCGCCTGTTAATGCCCAACCAAAACCAAAAATCAAACCACCGAAAATTTGTCCTTTGTTAAATGGCTTAGTGTGTAAATCCACTGATTCTTGATGTATGGTTTTGATTTTAAATTTCTTAATTAAGAAAACAGAAATCAACCCAACAACAACTGCACTGCCGATGATACCATACATGTGGAACGCTTGAAAGTGAAACATTTCTTGTATACGAAACCAAGAAACCACTTCTGATTTTATCAAAATAAATCCAAATAAAATACCTACCAATAAATACTTAAAATTATACCACCAAGGGTGATTTAATTCTGATTCATTAGTGCACATCGTATCTAAAGAACGCACTTCAAAGTCAGTATTTTCATCTTTCATTTTATATTCCTGATTCTGCATTTTCTGTTGGTTTGTGTTTTACATATTTAAGGTGTAAGAATAACCACACCGCTCGAGATAATTGTGTGATGTAAGGCCAAGTAACTACTAATGCAATAAAGCAGGCTACTAAATAATACCAGACGTTGTCTAAAAATTTATCTCTACTGAAATTAAACGCTGCATAAATAGGCAATAATGCCAAGCATAATGCACACGAAAACATATAGCTCATAAACATCGCACCTTGATAAAATCCGGTTTCAATTTCAAAATCTTCTTTGCACGACGAACATTTCGAATTCATCTTTAAAACATTTTTTAAATCGTAAGGATGTTTTGATTGAAATAAATTGCCTTCTCCGCAAGTTGGGCATTTTAATGCAAAAGCATTTCGCCATTTAGGTGTTGACATAATTAAAATAATTTAAAAATATAGGGTAAAATAAAATTCGACATCAAAATTCCGCCAAGCATAAATCCGCAAGTGGCAATAAGCGACGAAAATTGCAAGTTGGATAAGCCCATAATGGAATGACCACTCGTACAACCGCCGGCATAACGTGTTCCAAAGCCAACTAAGAAACCGCCAATTACCATAAAAATAAGCCCTTTGAGCGAAAGTATTTGCGCTGTTCCAAAAATATCCATCGGCATTAAGCCTGAAAAATCTGTAATATGCCAAGATTGTAAAAGTTGTTTGGTGCTTTCAGAAATTTGTACCGGTTCATTATTACTAAAATATTTCTGCGTGATAAATGCACCGATAACAATTCCGGCAACTAAAAACAAATTCCACATTTCCTTCTTCCAATTATATTTAAAAAATGGAATTTTTGCTGGCACACAAGCGGCGCAGATATGTCGGAATGAAGATGAAATACCAAAATGCTTATTGCCTAACAACAGCAACGCCGGCACCAATAATCCGATGAGCGGTCCGGCAACATACCATGGCATAGGCTGTTTTAAAAGTTCTAACATAAATCGTTTAATTTATCTCTAAAGGTAATTGAGTTTGTTCAATTCCTTTAAATCCTTGAAGAATATTAATCATTTGATGAAATCCGCGCGCTTTCAAAATGGAAATCGCAATCACCGAGCGATAACCGCCTGCGCAATGCACATAATAAGCCTCATCTTTCGACAATTCTTTTATCCAATTATTCAGATAATCTAAAGGTTTATTCTGTGCCTTTTCTATATGTTTTGAGGCATATTCATTTTCCTTGCGCACATCTAAAATATTGATAGATTCTTCATTATACAAACCTTCTAAAGTATCCGCTGTGATTGAAGCAATTTGGTCTGTTTCTTTTCCGGCATTTTGCCAAGTTGCAAAGCCACCATGTAAAAATCCGATTGTATTATCGTAGCCTACACGCGCCAAACGCGTAACTGTTTCTTCTTCTTTTCCAACATCACAAACTAACAAAATCGGTTGTTGTAAATCGGTAATTAATGCGCCAACCCAAGGTGCAAAACTGCCTTCCAATCCAATAAAAATCGAATTGGGAATATGCCCTTTTACAAATTCATTTTCATTTCGAGTATCTAAAATTAGCGCATGCGTTTCATTGGCAACTTGTTCAAATGCATCAGCATCTAATGCACGAAGTCCTTTCTCATATACTTCATCTATACTTTCATAACCATGTTTGTTAATCCAAGCATTTTTAGGAAAATATTGCGGCGGCAAGGTCAACCCTTCTAAAATTCCTGCAACAAATTCTTCTTTGGTTTTATATTGAAGCGAATAATTTAATTGACGCTGCTTACCTAACGTACTTACCGTTTCTGTGCTCATATTTTTACCGCAAGCCGAGCCGGCTCCGTGTGCTGGATATATAATTAAATCATCTGCAAGTGGCAATATTTTTTCGTGTATAGAATCATATAATAAGCCGGCTAATTGTTCTTGCGTTAAATCAGATTTTACGGCTAAATCAGGACGACCAACATCGCCGATAAATAATGTATCGCCTGTAAACAAACAATGTTCATGTCCATTTTCATCTATCAATAAAAAACAAGAAGATTCTAACGTATGTCCAGGCGTGTGTAACAATTTTATTTTTATTTTTCCTAAAGAAAAAATCTCATTATCGTTTGCAATGTGAGAAGGAAAATCGGTTTGTGCATTTGGTCCATACACAATGGTTGCACCGGTTTTATTGGCTAAGTCGATATGACCGGAAACAAAATCGGCATGAAAATGCGACTCGAAAACATATTTAATGGTTGAGTTATCTCGCTTCGCTCTATCAATATAAGGTTGCACTTCACGCAATGGATCTATAATAGCTGCTTCACCGTCAGACATAATATAATAAGCACCTTGCGCCAAGCAGCCTGTATAAATTTGTTCTATTATCATCACTTCAAACTTAATTCAAAAAACAATTCAGTACCTAATCTGGGTTTCACAGAGTTGGTGCATTCTTCCATTCTGTCTATATTAAAATATGTAGAAAATAGCTGTATATATGCTTGTTTGTCGCCACCATAAGGCGGACTATTTTCAAACGTTTTATTAAATAAAACACCTGCTAATTTCCCATTTTCGTTGAGTAATGATTGCATCTTCTCTACATATTCTACACGCTTATTAGGTTTTAAAGCACAAAAGAAAGTTTGCTCAATAATAAAATCATACTTACCTGTATGCTTAAAAAAATCGCCGCAAATAATAGTTAATTCTTTGCCTATATGCTCAACATATTTACTAAGTAATTGTTGAACCAGAGCAGATGAAATATCTATTATGGTAATGTTTCTAAAACCTTGTTCTAATAAATATTCTGCCTCGTAAGCATTGCCACAACCCGGAATTAAGATTGATTTATTTTTGCAAGTCATTGTATCAAAATAGGCTTTAAGTGGCGGCGAAACAGCTTTTAAATCCCAGCCTGTAATATTTGATTTCCATAACTCATTCCAAAAATTTGCATCTAAATTTTCCGATGTTTCTCCTTTGTTACATTTTAATTCACTCATAAGAATAATTCTTTTATTATGATAAAGATTCCTAATAACAATACAGTAATTCCAAATATCAGTTTAAGCTTTCTGCCCGGAATTTTCTTGGTCAGCATATTGCCAATCAACATGCCAATTAATGCAATACCTGTTATTTTCATTATCAATTCCCAATCTACTGGAATGTGTGCATCGGTTAAGAAACTAATAAATGAATTGACTGTTATGATGATTAACGATGTGCCGATTGCGCGACGCATGCAATGTTCTTTTAGCATGATTAAGGTCGGAATAATTAAAAAACCACCACCGGCACCTACTAAAGAAGTTAAACAACCGACAATCAACGCAACGATAGTCGTCTTAAAATGATTGGCATTGGCATCCGGAATTTTTGCGAAGCAATCTACATCTTCTACTTTAGAATTTTTTATCATGGAGATAGAAGAAAACAACATGACAAAGGCAAATAACACCAACAAAAAAGTATCTTTTGTCAGCAAAAAGTTTTCTGTTTTTATTATTTCGTTTGGAATTCTAGGTAAAATAATTCCCTTCGTAAAATAAATGCTGATGAGCGAAGGAATTAAAAAGTAAATGGCTGTTTTTACATCAACTAATTTCTCGGAATATTTTTTTAACGAACCTAAAAATGCCGTACATCCAACTACAAACAAAGTGCTTTGTGTGGCTACCAACATATCTTTTATGCCGAAAAAATAAACGAAAATAGGCAAGGTTAAAATGGTGCCACCACTTCCAACTAATCCAAGAGATAAGCCGATAAACAATGCTGATATGTAGCCGATTATTTCCAAAATGGCGATAAAATTTGTTGTAAATTTACGACTTGTAGTTGGTTTCTTCTGTATAATATGTTACACAAAGACAAGTATCACGCAATTGGGTTGATGAGTGGAAGCTCTTTAGATGGCTTGGATATTTGCTATGTGCAATTTCAGCAAGATGATGCACATTTTCAGTACAACATCTTAGCTGCTGATTGTAATTTGTATGATGATAATTTTCGCAATACACTTCGGCAAGCACCAAATTTAACTGCATTTGAGTTGGCACAATTGCATACAAAAGTTGGAAAATATTTTGGCGAATTAACGCAACAATTTATCGCAAAA
>JAGQYE010000063.1 GCA_020436225.1 Bacteroidota bacterium
ATTCCAATAAATCATTTATCAATGTACCTTATAAAAGCAAACAATTAAATGTAGAATGGTTGACATTTAGAGATAAGCTTTTGCCGGGTGCTAAAGAACAATGGAAATTAAAAATTTCAGGACCGGACAAAGAAAAAGTTTCTGCCGAATTATTAGCAACTATGTACGATGCTTCTTTAGATGCATTCTTACCACATGCCTATTCGTTTGGCGTATATCAACCCATTTTTTCAGGCTATTTGAATGCGTATGGAAAAGATGCTTTCGGTATAAAAACAAGTTCACTATATAGCTCAAAAAGTTGGAATCCATACGTGAGTTTTATTTCTCATTATTACAATAATCTCAATCTATTTGATTTGCGAATCGGTCGCAGATATTATAATAGATATTTTTATGACGGAGCACCGGGAAGTATGATGCAAATGAAATCTTTATCTGTCAAAGGAAGTACAGCCGCAGAAGAAATAGCAGAATCAATGCCGATAGAAGCCGACAAAAAGACTAAAGCCGAACCGAGTCCGGCACCGTCACCTATTGCGAAAGATACCATCACAAAGTCAACTCCAAATGAAGTTGTACCAAGAAAAAATTTGCAGGAAACTGCCTTTTTCTTTCCTCAATTACAAACAGATGAGGAAGGAAATATTATCCTCAACTTTCAAATGCCGGAAGCATTAACCCGATGGAAATTTTTAGGATTGGCACATACTAAAAATTTAGAATCAGCTGTTTTTTCTAAAACAGTAGTTACACAAAAAGAATTAATGGTAACACCTAATGCTCCTCGTTTTTTACGCGAAGGCGATGTGTTGGATTTATCTTCTAAAATCAGCAACTTATCAGATAGGTTGCTTTCCGGAACGGCAGCAATTACTATTTACGACGCAGCAACTATGAAAGATATTACTGCTCAATTTATAGAAGCTAATAGAGAAACTAAAACATTCACCAGAAACTTTACGGTAGATAGTAAAAAGAATACAGCTGTGAGTTGGACACTTACAATTCCACAAGATGTTGATGCAATCGTATATAAAATTGTTGCCACTGCCGAAAATTTCAGCGATGGAGAACAAGCTCCATTAATCATCTTACCAAATAGAATGATGGTTACAGAAACATTGCCGATGTGGGTAAATGGAAAAAGCAAAAAAACATACAAGTTTGAAAAATTGCTCAACAACAAATCCAAAACTTTGAAGAATTACAACCTCACATTGGAGATGTCATCTCAACCGGTTTGGTATGCTGTGCAAGCTTTACCTTATATGATGGAATATCCGTATGAATGTGCCGAGCAATTATTTTCGCGTTATTATGCCAACACTTTAGCATCATATATTGCGAATAAGAATCCGAAACTAAAAACCATTTTTGAGCAATGGAAAAATACAGATGCTTTATTATCCAACTTAGAAAAAAATCAAGAACTAAAAAGTGTGTTGTTGGAAGAAACGCCTTGGGTACGCGATGCACAAAATGAAACCGAACAAAAGAAAAGAATTGCTTTGCTGTTCGACCTAAATAAAATGAACTACGAGCAGGAACGTGCCTTGCAAAAATTATTACAAATGCAAACTCCAAACGGTGGATTTGCTTGGTTTCCCGGCATGCCCGACAACCGTTTTATTACTCAATATATCGTTGCAGGCTTAGGACATTTATCCAAATTAAATGTCATAGATATTGATAAAGAACCTCGAATAAAAGAAATGTTACAAAAGGCAGTTCAATATTTAGATGATAGATTGAGAGAAGATTTGGAACAAATAAAAATTTACGACAAAGATTATTTGAAAAAAGATCACTTATGGTATAGCAATATCCAAGCATTATATGCACGTTCTTTCTTCGATTTTAAAATGGGAAAACAAAATGAAGATGCATATAATTATTTTATCGAGCAAGAGAAAAAATTCTGGACAGACCAACAAAGCTTATATGCCAAGTCAATGATTGCATTAACACTAAATAGAAAGAATGAAAAACAAATTGCCAATAAAATTATTTACAGCTTTAAGCAAAATGCCATCAATAGCGAAGAATTAGGCATGTATTGGAAAGCCAACGAAAATGCAGGTTGGTATTGGTATCAGGCTCCTGTAGAAACACAAGCGATGTTGATAGAAGCTTTCCACGAAGTTGCACAAGATGAAAAATCAGTAGATGAAATGAAAGTTTGGCTTTTAAAACAAAAACAAACTACAGCATGGAAATCTACTAAAGCAACAGCAGAAGCTTGTTATGCGTTGTTGTTGCAAGGCTCTGATTGGATTGCTTCAGATAAGTTGGTAAAAGTAGAAATGAACGGAAAAACAATTAATCCAAAAGAATATGATGCTATCATTGAACCAGGAACCGGTTATTACAAAATTAATTGGAAAGGTGATGACATAAAACAGGAAATGGGAAAAATTGAATTGCAAAAATGCGATAAAGGACCTGCCTACGGCGCTTTGTATTGGCAATATTTTGAAGACTTGGATAAGATAACCGGTGCCAATACATCGTTGCAACTAAGCAAAAAATTATTCAAAGAAGAAAATACATCAAGCGGGAAAAAATTAATTTCTATTACAGAAAGTACACCTTTAAAAGTAGGCGATGTAGTGAAAGTGCGTATAGAATTGCGCACCGATAGAAACTTGGAATATGTGCATTTAAAAGATATGCGCGCTGCAGGTTTTGAACCTATAAATGTATTATCGCAATACAAATACCAAGATGGATTAGGTTATTACGAAAGCACAAAAGACGTTGCCACACATTTCTTTATCGACTGGATGAACAAAGGCATTTATGTGTTTGAATATGCAATGCGCGCAACCATTGCAGGCAATTTTTCCAATGGAATCACGTTAATAGAAAGTATGTATGCACCGGAATTTAAAGCACATTCTAAAGGAGAACGCGTAAATATTGTAAACAATAAATAGAATATCTAACCATAATTAAGTATTTTTAATAAGAAAACAAACGATTTCATCTTTTTGGTATTAATTTTGAACAAGTACAAAAAAATAATTTATGAAAAAACAACTTTCAATTTTAACCATTTTAACCCTAATTTTTGCACAATCGTTTGCAAGAGATATTTCCGAAAAGAAACATTTATTCGGAATTAACGGAGGTTTCTCTTTTAATACGATGGGCTTGGATAAAAATTCAACGTATAAAAACAGTAAGAATTCCGTTAAACCGGGTGGTGTGGTAGGAATTAGTTATGAATTCAGAGCTCCAAAAGTATTCGGACTTGAAATTGGCGCCAACTATGCCAATAAAGGAGTGCAACAAAAAATTTCTGACCCATTATTAGAAAAACGTTCTTTCAATCGTCTTAATTTCCACACAATAGAAGTGCCTGTGATTATGAAATTCTATATGGGAAAAAAGAAAGTATTTAACTTAAACGTAGGTGGTTATGCTTCTTATTCTGCAGAAGTACAGAGCAGATTAAAATTAGACTTTAAAAATAACCCTCCTGCAGATTATGATGAAACGACTAAACATTTATTAAAAGATCACAACGATAAAGATATCAACGGAGAAAGACCTTTCCGCCCTTATGATGCCGGCGTAAATGTTGGTTTTGAGTTTATTTCTAAAGCTGGTTTTGGTGTAGGTGCAAGGATACAACAAGGTTTTATCGACTTTACTAACCCTAAATTTATAGTAGATGACGATAAAAAAGTATTAAATACAAATGCAATCATTTACGCAATCATTAAGATATAAAATCAATATTCAATTAATAGAAACAGTCCGCTTTTTGGCGGACTGTTTTCATTTTAACACTAAAAAAATACGAAAACATTATTCATATACCGAATAAGCAATAACTTTATACTATGAAGATTGCAATAGAACGCGTAAATGATAAAGTTCATTTACAAGCAAAAAACGAACAAGGTAACATTGTAGATATGGACGGCTCGCCAGAAATTGGCGGCGAAGAATTAGGCGCCAGACCCATGCAATTAGTTTTAATGGCACTTGGTGGTTGCACCTCGATGGATGTGCTTTCTATACTAAAAAAAATGCGCGAAGAAGTAAAAGGATATAAAGTAAATGTAGAAGCCGAACGCGCAACCGAGCATCCAATGGTGTTTACCAAAGCGCATATTCATTATATCTTTGAAGGAAATTTAAAAAAAGAAAATGTAGAGAAAGCCATCGCTTTGTCGATGGATAAATATTGTAGCGTTACGCACATACTTAATAAAACAGCCGACATTACACACAGCTACGAAATTTTAAAATAGACTATAGATGTGAGAAATGAGATGTGAGAAAAAATCTCAAGTCTCCTTTCTCAAGCCTCAATCTCTAATATTAATACATGAAAAAATATACCAACTTTGCTACCAATGCCATTCGCACACAACACGAACAAGCATTCAGAGAACACAGCGTTCCGTTATACCTAACTTCTTCTTTTACATTTGAAAATGCAGAACATGCACGCGCCTTATTTGCCGATGAATATATCGACAATATCTATTCTCGTTTTTCCAATCCAAACGTCAATGAGTTTGTCGAAAAAATGTGCGTGTTAGAAAATATGGAAGATGGTTTCGGAACAGCAACCGGCATGGCAGCTGTTTTCGCTTCGATGATGCCGTTCTTAAATGCCGGCGACCACATCTTGGCATCTTCCGCATTGTTTGCCTCTACAACAAGAATTATCAAAGATTATTTTCCGAAATGGAATATCGAATTTTCATTTTTCGATATCAAAAAACCGGAAACTTGGGAAAGCCAAATCCAAGCAAACACCAAAATGATTTTTGCCGAAACACCATCAAATCCGGGTTTAGTGTTGATTGATTTAGAACAGTTGTGTGCGCTCGGAAAAAAACATAATATTTTAGTCAACATTGATAATTGTTTTGCTACGCCATATTTGCAAACACCTGAAACATTTGGTGCCGATATTATCACACATTCAGCAACCAAATTTATTGACGGACAAGGCAGAGTTTGCGGCGGCGTTGTTTTATCAAACAAAGAAATTATCAAACAAGTAAGAGCATTTTGCAGACAAACAGGTCCGGCAATGTCGCCGTTTAATGCTTGGATTTTATCCAAAAGTTTAGAGACGTTGCATGTACGTATGGATAGACACTGCGAAAACGCATTAGCATTAGCGCAATGGTTAGAAACACACGACGAAATCAAAAGCACAACATATCCGTTTTTGCCTTCACATCCGCAATATGAATTAGCAAAAAAACAAATGAAACAAGGTGGCGGCGTAATTACGTTCGAAGTAAAAGGCGGCTTAGAAAGAGGCAGAAAATTTTTAGATAGTTTAGAGATGTTTTCCAACACAGCCAACCTCGGCGATTGCCGAACTATTGCGACGCATCCGGCATCAACAACGCATTGCAAAATTGATGTGAGTGTGCGCGAAGCTGCCGGCATTTACGATGGAACTATTCGCTTGTCTGTTGGCTTAGAACATATCGAAGATATTAAAGCCGACATTCAACAGGCCTTAGAAAAAAGTAAGTAATTACAAAACAAAATTCTTTTTCAAGCAGCGTCTCACATCGTGGACTCTGCGATTTACAACGCAGAGTCCTTTTCAAGAGACTCTGCTTAGAAAGAAGCCTTAGAAAAAAGTAAGTAATTATGAAACAATAAGCATAGAAAATCTTTTTCAAGCAGCGTCTCACATCGTGGACTCTGCGATTTACAACGCAGAGTCCTTTTCAAGAGATTCTGCTCAGATAGAAAATCAACAAGCCTTAGAAAAAAGTAAGTAATGACAAATAAAATAATAGAGAAAATAAATGCTGTATTGCCGCACGTTTTCTTTATTTATTATTTCTGTTTGTGCTTGCATTATTTTCAACTAAGATTATTTTATTCGGATAATGCGTATTTACTTTTTCGTTTAATTCAAGATGAATCGTTTGCCATTTTTCATCATCGTTGGGTCGGCATCTTTACACAATGGCTGCCGTTAATTGGCATTAAGTTGCAATTGCCATTTAAAGTAATTTGTTTTGCTTATTCGTTTAATTTGGCACTCATTTATTATTTGGTGTTTTTGGTTTTGTATTATGTATTAAAACAAAAAACGTATGCATTAAGTATCGTTCTTTTGCTTGGTTTATTACAGCACTTTGCGTTCTTTTGGCAAGTATCGGAAATCAACACAGGCTTGCCTATCTTTTTTCTGTTGATTGCCTTGATGGTAAAAAATGCCAACAAAAATCCAAGCATAAAATCAGCCATAATAACCAACATAATTTCCATTTCTATTTTATTTATTCATCCAATTTTAAGCATTGCTTTAGTAGTTTGCTCGGCACTTTTATTTCTTTATTATAAACATAAAAATTATGCTATCGCATTTTTTATATCGCTACTAATTTTGTTGATTAAATATAAATTTCTTTCCGGCTTCGAAGCATCGAAGATACATTCATTCGACAAAACCTTATTTACATGGAAAGCAATTCAATCTTCTTATTTGTATTATAGTTTTAAAGAGATGTCTTTCCATCAATTCAAATTTATTTGGCTGATGTATGTTGGTTTCTTCGTTGTACTTGTTTATCAAAAGCGTTTTTTGTTAGCATGTTGTTCGCTCATTTCCATTTTTTGTTTTTTTCTGTTGATGTATTATTATATGCCAAACGGCGCAACGGTAGATTATATGGAAACGTATTTTATAGTTTGTTTTGTGCCGATATTAATTTTGATTTTATTGCAAGTGAGCAAATGGAATGTCGTTTATCAAAACATATTTATGCTTGTTGTTTTTTGTATAAGTATGTATGGATTGATGACGATAAAGAAGGCAAAAATCTACAAAGATAGGTTGGCGTATTTAGAAACTTTATTAAACAAAACAGATAATTTATCCTACATTGAAAAAGGCGATTTAAAGGATGATGTGGTTATGTTGGCTTGGGCATTGCCTTATGAAACGTTGTTGAAAAGCACATTAGACGGAAAATCGAAATCTGTTTTTTACAATGAAGCACAACTAAAAATAGACGAAATTACAGATACAAGCATTATGCTTGGCGCAGATTGGGAACGATATATTCCGCAAAAACAACTGAACAATACATATTTTGAATTAAAACCAACTAAATACCAACGAATTAGCGGCATTCTACATTAAAATAACTTTAGATTTTAGATTTGCGCTATAAAAACGATATTGTTATTTCTTTTTTATAAAAAATAATCTAACTTTGCCAACTCAAAATTTCGGTGCGGTAGCTCAGTCGGTAGAGCAAAGGACTGAAAATCCTTGTGTCGGCGGTTCGATCCCGCCCCACACCACAAAGAAAGTCGCACTATAAAGCGACTTTCTTTTATTTTTATGCATAAGGTTTATATTCTATATAGCAATACATTTGATAAATTCTATGTTGGCGAAACGCAGAATATA
>JAGQYE010000064.1 GCA_020436225.1 Bacteroidota bacterium
AACATCAACTTAGAAAAATAATGCGTCTGCGAAAATGGAATGTGCATGTTGTTTTTGTTGGTTAGCTTTCCGTTACTTCGCCGTACAAATCGAAGTCGGTGTTGTCGGTTATTTTCACATTACAAAAATCTCCTATTCTGCAATAATTATTTTGGGCATCAATCAGCACTTCGTTATCTACTTCCGGCGAATCAAATTCTGTTCGTCCAACAAAATATTGACCTTCTTTTCTATCAATCAACACTTTGAAAACTTTACCAATTTTTGCTTCATTTTTTTGGAAAGAAATTTCTTGTTGCAGTTGCATCAATCGGCTGGCGCGTTCTTCTTTTGTTTCTTCATCAACATCATCTTCATAAACATATGCGTCGGTATCTTCTTCGTGTGAATATTGAAAAACACCTAAGCGTTCAAATTGCATCTCTTTAACGAAATCACAAAGTGCTAAGAAGTCTTGTTCTGTTTCGCCCGGAAAGCCAACAATCATTGTGGTTCTGATGGCAATATTTGGAATTTTATTTCTTATTTCTTGAATGAGTTGACGAGTTTCTTCTTGAGTAATTTGACGTTGCATTTTCTTCAACATCGTATTGCTGGCATGTTGCAACGGTAAGTCTAAATACTTACACACTTTTTCACAATCGCGAATGGCATCTAAAACATCCAACGGAAATTTAGAAGGATACGCATAATGCAAACGTATCCACTCGATACCATCAACTTCGTTTAATGCATACAACAACTTTGCCAATGCACGTTCTTTGTATATATCCAAACCATAATAGGTCAATTCTTGTGCAATCAACATAATTTCTTTCACGCCTTGTTTAGCTAAATGCTTGGCTTCTGTTACTACATCTTCAATAGATTTTGAAATATGTTTGCCGCGCATAATCGGAATGGCACAAAATGAACAAGTACGATTGCAACCTTCGGAAATTTTTAAATACGCATAATGTTGAGGCGTTGTTAAGGTGCGTTCGCCAACTAATTCGTGTTTATAATCAGCGTTTAATTTTTCTAAAAGTAATGGCAATTCTAAAGTACCGAAGAAGGCATCAACTTGTGGAATTTCGGTTTCCAAATCATCGCGATAACGTTGAGACAAACAACCGGTTACATACAGTTTATCAATTCTGCCTTTGTCTTTTTCTTCGGCGTAAGATAAGATTGTATTGATAGATTCTTCTTTCGCTCTATCAATAAAACCGCAAGTATTGATGATGATGATGTTGGCATCTTTCTTTTCTGATTGATGTTCTACTTCAAAATCGTTGTGTTTCAATTGTGCCACCAACACTTCGGAATCCACTACATTTTTCGAGCATCCTAACGTGATGACATTGTATTTATCTTTGGTATGTGATTTTGTTTTCATTATAATCCTAATTGGAATCGCAGTGCTTCATTAATTTCTTCTTGAAGAAACTCATCTTCAATTTTTATGTAAAATTTATTAAGTCTCTTTTTGTCAATTGTTCTTATTTGATAACATAAAACAATTGAATCGTTTGGTAGTTGAGTAACTGATTTTTTCAATATAACTTCATTTGGATAAATTATTCTACCTTTTTTATGAGAAGTTAGAGGTAATACATTTACTATATTCAAATTATCATTCGTAATATCTTCACTAATAATTAATACAGGTCTTGATTTACCTTGTTCAGAGCCTATAACAGGTTCTAAATTTGCTCTAAAAATACTCCATTTCTTATATTTCATTTCCAATTCTCATTATCTATATTAGCAAAATCATCATTTACGTCTTTTAAATCTTTCAAAAATTTTTCATCTTTAAAAGCTTTCTTCATTAATTCGATTTTGTCTTTTTTGGATTGTTTTACTTCAGAAATAGAAATTTTTACTTTCTTTTTTCCTTTAAAAGAATTGGGTAAGTCGATTACGACTTGATTATTTTTTATATCATATATCTTATTTATAGTCATAGTCAAAATTACTAAAATTAAAGGGAGATATCAATATTTTAATAACCATTTCACTACTTCATTTGCATTAGCTATCGACCACGAATGTGGGTCTTTTATATTAAATATTTTCCGGTAACCTTTATTTTCTGTTATAATTAATTGAGCATCTTTATTTCCATTTTTTCGTAATGCATTTATAAACCCAACATTATCTATAATATTTAGTTCATAAGCATCCCAATGTTTTTCGTTGATTGCCCAAGTAAAATCAGGCTCACAAAAGATTTGAATAGGCATTTTACCAAACAATTGTACACCTGAATTACTCTTATCTTCCGGACAAAAAGGTGACATCAACACATAATTTTGGTAATCTTCAATTACGTTTCCTTTAAAATACGATTCCAACTTATCTAATATTAACTTATAGTATGTTTTATTCCTATTTTCTGTAATTGAAGTATCGTTATACCATTTATTATATACTTTATAAAGTCGCAAAAAATCTAGTGGTGGGTCGATGGCGAAAACGGCATTAGGTTTATTTTTGATATTATATAAATTGGCATATTGAACATATTTAATAATCCCGGCACCACCCATCGAAAATCCACCCAAATAATAATTATCAGTTGAAATATTATAACGTATCAGTAATTGAGGAATGATGCTATCCAAATAAGCTTGCATATTTTGAGCAATAGTAAGTTCTTGTGTTCCTTGATTGCCGGTTAATATAACAGTCAACAGTCCATTTGTTGCAGCCACTTCCGGAATTTTGGTTTCACGTTCTGCTAAAAATGGCGATTCACCAAATCCTGACAACAACACCAACATTCCATTTGCCGGTTGATTAGGTCGATAAACAACACCATAATTTGTTGTGCTATCTGAAGGATTATAATAATCTACGAAACGGAAATAAGAATTTGAACGTTGAGCAATTGCAAGTGCATGAAATCCACACCAAAATATCGTGCACCAAAGGAACTTCATATTATTCAAATAGCGTTTCTATAAAAGCTTTTCGATTAAAGACTTGCAGTTGATCCATTTTTTCACCTAAACCTATATATTTTATTGGTATTTTGAACTCATCTGCAATACTTAGCACAACGCCACCTTTGGCTGTGCCATCTAATTTGGTTAAGGCTAATGCTGTTACTTGCGTGGCTGCCGAAAATTGCTTGGCTTGTTCTAATGCATTTTGACCTGTTGAAGCATCTAACACCAACAATACTTCGTGCGGAGCATCCGGAATGACTTTCGACATTACTTTTTTTATTTTCGATAATTCGTCCATCAATCCTTGTTTATTGTGCAATCTTCCAGCTGTATCTAAGATGATGATGTCCATATTTTTAGCCACACCACTTTGAACAGTATCGAACGCAACGGCTGCCGGATCAGAGCCCATGGATTGTTTCACAATGGGAACACCAACACGCTCGCTCCAAATCGTTAGTTGGTCAACTGCAGCCGCACGAAAGGTATCGCCTGCTCCTAACATAACTTCTTTTCCGGCTTTTTTAAATTGATAAGCTAACTTGCCAATGGTGGTTGTTTTGCCCACGCCATTAACTCCAACCACCATAATGACATACGGTTTTTTGTCGGTTATCGGCATAAAGCTTTCTAAATCTTTCGTATTGTTTTCCGCTAAAATGAGCCCAATCTCATCTTTAAGAATTTGATATAGTTCGTTTGCATTCAGATACTTATCACGAGCAACACGGGCTTCTAATCGGTCGATGATTTTGATGGTTGTCGGCAAACCGACATCAGAAGTAATTAAAATTTCTTCTAATTCATCTAAGAAATTGATATCGACAGTAGATTTTCCTGCAACAGCTTTCGAAATTTTCGAGAAAAAACCTTGTTTTGTTTTTTCTAAACCTTCGTTGAGTTGTTTTTCTTCTTTTTGTAGCTCTTCTTTTGTTTTAGAGTCGCCGAAAATTTTATCAAAAATTCCCAAAACAATGCATTTAAACGTGATTAAAATGAAACACAAATATAAACAAAAAAGCTCCTCATTCAGAGAAGCTATATTTTATTACTAGTAAATTAGAATTACAGATTCTTTACTGTTTCTTGTAATAAATCTTTGTGAACTACTTTTTCGCGAGTAGAATATGAACCGGATTTATCAGTACGAACAAATTTGATGATTTTCACCATATTTTTAGATTCGCCAATACTTTTACCTCTGTCGACTTTGGAGTTTTTGGATACTTTTGCCATGGTGTATTATTTTATTTCTTTGTGAACAGTTACTTTTTTCATAATTGGGTTGTACTTTTTCAACTCAATTCTCTCAGGTGTGTTTTTTCTGTTTTTAGTCGTAATGTAACGAGAGATTCCGGCTAAGCCTGAATCTTTGTGCTCTGTACATTCTAAAATTACCTGAATTCTATTTCCTTTCTTCTTTGCCATTGTCGTTATTTTTTTATAGTCCTAATTGAACTTCACCTTTTTTTTCCAATTCTTTTAAATAAGCATAAATGCCTTTTTTGTTGATGGTTCTGATTGCTGAAGTAGAAACTTTCAACTCAATCCATCTGTTTAATTCAGGAATAAAAAAAGATTTTTTCTGCAAATTCGGGTAAAATTTTCTCTTTGTTTTGATGTTAGAGTGAGAAACACTATTTCCCGTCATTGGTCCTTTTCCTGATAAATCGCAAAACCTTGCCATAATTCTAATTTTAAGAGGTGCAAATATCGGAAAAAAATCTGACATTTCATAGCACCTTATACACAATTGTTAACTCGTACTTTTTAAAGGAGAAATATATCTACCTTTATTGGTGAACCTGAAGGGAGTCGAACCCCTAACCTTCTCATCCGTAGTGAGATGCTCTATCCAGTTAAGCTACAGGTCCATCAATTTTACTGATAATTTACACTACCGTAAAAATGGAGTGCAAAAATAGTACATTTTTAAGAATTAACCAATGTGATTGCTGAAAATGATGTTATGCATTGATTAATTTATAAGGATTTGGGTTAAAATCTAAATTTGAAAATATCAAGATTGACATCTAACGACAACCAAAGCCAATGTTGTACTTTGCGTGCATTTGGTATATCTTTCAAAAATAATATAGATGGTGTGGTTATATATAAAGAATACGCTCCGGAAACTTTTACAAATTTATAGGCTTGGTATTTGAATCCAAAATCAATTTCCTGACCTAAATTACGCTTATATGCTCGATTGGAACTGTCTTGCATTTTATTCGGTGATAAAAATTGATGAAATGCCAATGTAATAAGTGATTTTTTAGTTGGATTAAATCCGACTTTAGCATAAATATCAGCTAAGCCTGTGTTTTTATGTGCATTACCTGCAAAGAAGTAATCCATAGAACCATAAAATTTATGATTTGTACCATAAGCCGGAGAAAATGCATGATTGGATTTCTTTGGAGCATAACCAACGGCATTTCCGCTTAAAAAATCAGTTCCAAAACCGACATTCCATTTTCGCCCAATTCTTCTATTCAACAAAAAAGCTAATAAATAGGCATTAGTCTTTACTCCATCTTTGTTTTTTCCTCCTTGAAAATATGCTGAAGCATTCAGACTCCATAATGAATCAGCATAAAAATAATTAACTCCTATTGTTTGGGAAAAGTGTGTTTTAGCAGAATCTGAAGATGATTTTGCCTCTTGATATCCGAAATTAGAAAACAAGAAACTCATCTTATTTTTATCATTGAATTTCACACCAGCCCATGCGGTTTGCATCCATTTATATGGCGTTGCATTTTTTGAAGTATAAAGTGAGCCCGATGTATTACCAATAGAATTTCCATAAAGTTCTTTATAATTCTGATTGTAGGCAAAAAAAGCGCGCAAATCAATTTTTTTCTGTTTAAATTGAAAAGAAAGAGCATCGTGCGCACGACCACTTTGTCCAAAATCGGATTCGCCGAAAAAACGCTCATCATCTAAAGCAATTACTTGACGCCCGATAGTGAATGAGATTGCTTTAGTTGGTTGCAATTTAATCCAAACTTCGAATAAAGAAAAAGTATTTTGTGTTGACTTTCCTTGCGACAATCCATCTTGTCCCCAAATAAAAATATACTGTGGAATTAAGCGCAAAGACAAGAGTTGTTTGTAGTTATAATTAAGTCCAATTCTATTTCGCTGACTAATCAGAGCAGCAGGTTTTAAACCCGAAATTGTTGGTTTATGATAGCCATATCTCATTTCAAATTCCGGTCTAACTTGAGCTGAAATAACAAATTCGTGGACTTTCACTATTGAATCTTGAGCATTTACAAACATGCAAGAAGTCAATAAAAATAAAAAAATGGAGATACGGATTGGTCTATTTGATAATTGAAGCATAATTGAAATTTTTAAAAGGTTATACTTCAAAATTAAATGGACAACAAACCAATAGCTATGACATACATCAAGCAAAGGAATGATGTTCATCAAAGAAAAATATGATGAAAATCATATTAATATTAAATAAAAGGATGATTAAAATGGAAGCAAGAAAACAGGAAAAATATTAATTGATGATAGAGCCATCTTTCATCATCAACTTTCTATCGGCTTTTTCAGCTAAATGATCGTTGTGTGTTACGATTACAAATGTTTGATTAAATTCATTTTTCAAATCGAAAAATAATTGATGCAATTCTTCACTCTTTTCGGTATCTAAATTTCCGGTTGGCTCATCAGCTAAAATAACCAAAGGTTGGTTCATCAAAGCTCGCGCTACGGAAACGCGTTGTTGCTCGCCGCCGGAAAGTTCGTTGGGTTTATGTTGAAGCCTATCTTTCAATCCTAAGAAATCCAACAATTCGGCTGCTCTTTTCTTGCTTTCGATTTCATTTTTTTGAGCAATAAATGCCGGAATGCAAACATTTTCAAGTGCCGTAAATTCGGGCAACAAATGATGAAATTGAAATACAAAACCGAGATGCTCGTTTCTAAATTTTGATAATTCTTTATCTTTTAAAATAGAAATATCTTGATTTTGATAAGTTACGGTTCCGGAATCAGCTTTATCTAAAGTGCCTAAAATATGTAACAGTGTAGATTTTCCTGCACCTGAAGGTCCAACTATACAAACTAACTCACCTTTATTGATGGTAAGCGACACATCTTTTAAAACTTGTAATTGTTGGTAAGATTTAAAAATATGACTGCAGGTAATCATCTTAATTCAAGTTACACGAAACGCAATAAATCCATGCACGTTTATTGATATCTGATTTTATTTTTCCTAAAACTGAATCCACGTTGGCTTCCTCTACTTGAATTGTAGTTCTAAACAAACCATTTTGTTCGTCTTTATATATTTTAACAACATAACCTGCTTTCTCAACTTCAGCTTTTAATTCTAATGATAAATTTTGGTCGAAAAAAGTACCAATCACCACATACGATTTAGCTATATTCTCTTCTGATGTTTTTAATGGCTTTTGCGTTGTCGGAATTTCAACAGGCATTTCGGGTGTTGCTATTGTTTGATTTGTAGCTTGTGTTGCCATTGGCAATTCTGTTGTCGGTGTATCGAAAACAGCTAGCATTGATGATTCACTTTGGTTCGGTTTTATTTTGTTTTTGTTGATTATCCAAGTAGAGCAAAGTATCGCCACCAACATAACTGATGCTGCAAGCCAATAAAAAACACTTCGGTTTCTTTTCCCTAAAATTTTCTCTGAATTTAATTTTTCAGGATGTAATTTATGCTGATAAGTTGCTTTTATTTCCTGTTCGCTTTCTGCCAACCTCTTAATTGGAATTATTTGCATTTCAGGCAAACCAAAGCTATCTGCATTATAATTTTTAGAATGAAATGGAATAAATTGAACGTTATTTTCGTCGTCTAAAACCAATTTTCCGATATCTTTAAATAAGAAACTTCTATTCTGTTGAAGTGATGACTTACATTGACGAACAAATTCATTTATGCTTGTTTCTGCTTCTTGAAACGAAAGATTTTTTGCATGAGCAATTGCATTTATTAATAAACCATCATTTGTTTGTAATACTTTATTAAAGGCAATATTTTTTGAAGGTGGATAAATTTTATGTTCCTGCAATTGAATATTTGCCGGTTTATAATTTCCAATAAATGCACCTAATCCAGGCACAATCACACAGTTATGCGTCAATAATAAACGTTGAATCTCTTCTACCATCGAAACAAAGATAAATTATTGTCGATAGTTTTCCAATTTTTTATTTTTTCGTCGAATAAATTAGAAACTCAACTTTACGCCGGCGATAACTTGGAACTGATAAGTTGGATAACGATAAAAGCGTTGCCATTTTTGGAAAGCCAAATTATTGATATCACAGAAAATACCTATGTTTTTCGTTATGAAATAATTGGCAGAAAAATTGACATCAATTAATCCTTTTATCGGAATTAATTTTTGCGTCAACGCCAACGTATCATCATAAGAATTTTGAACAGCATTTACTTTTCCTTGTCCGCTGATATCTAAACTAAAATAGAGTTTATCTTTCCAATTATAAAACGCAGAAAATCCGGTTTTAAATTTCGGCAAGTAAGATAATTCGGTTGCTGTATTTTTGTTGTAGATGAAATAATCGAACCAAACTTTTGCACCAAATTGATTGCTTCTATTGTATGATAAGCCAACGTGTGGATTCCAAGCTTTTATTATATCAATATTTTGTACATCAAAGGAAACTTCGGGAAACGTGTCGGTTGTCGTTGTATAAATATTATTGACAAACTGAGCATTATTGGTAGAAACTAATTGGCTGAATTTTACATCATAACCAAATCCTTTTACACTTCCGCGCAAGCCTATAATAGTTCTGATTTCATCCAAAGCATTGTTGTAATTATCGGTTACGATAAATGGATTTTCTAAAGAAAGATTATTCAAACTATTAATTTTTACTTGTGTTTTCCATTCGTTATACATCACTAAATAATCTTTATAGATTTGAAGTTGGTTGATGATTTCCGGGCGCACATAAAATTTTCTGTTTGTAATTACTAAGTTTGGTCCGACAGAAATTTGCCAAATTTTAAATTTAATTTTTCCGTAAGGAATAGCTTGGAACGTTAAATGATTTTGATTATTTAAGAAAGCAAAAAACGAAGTATCTTGATAATTATCTTTATAGGAAACGTTGGTTACATTTAAAATAGCACCAGCCCAATAATTCTTTTTAAAGTTGTAGCCACCTTCAGCATTTACGCCAATAGTCAATTCTTTTGGTTTATGGAATACATTTTTATTGATGACTGAATGGAAATTCACTTCGCCTATATAGTAGTAGTTGGCATCTTCAATTCCTCGAATTTTTACAGCACCGCCAAAACGATTAAAATTTGTTTTCAAAGAATCTTTATCGAAGATGATATCGTTGGCATAACCATAAAATTTATGCTGATTTAAACCATAATACAACTCAGCGCCAATGGATGCTTTTTTGCGAATATAATATTCACCAAAGCCTTTGATTTTTAAGTTGGTATAGTTTTGATAATATTTTTTGTTTTTAAATGTCATGATAAAATCAGCATCTAAACCGGCACTATAATTCGTTTTAATTGGATTGGTGATGATGATTTTTGCTAAAGGTGTAATAGGAAATCCGACGCCCAACTTTGCATAAAAAAACTGATTTTTTTCCGGCTTCTTTATCTTTGTTTTTATAGGTTTTATATTTTCCGGATTGTATTTTATATCGCCTTTAACATCAATGTAGGAATAGGTTTGTGCATCCGGTTGAGTTTTAGTGATATTTGGTAAATTCGGCGCGAATTGTATCTTGTTAGAAGATATTAAAACCGGCTCATAGCCTTTCGTTACTATAATTTCGTCTAATTGTGGTAAAGAATCAAAATCTTTTTGAGCCCAAAGTAATTGTGCGGAAAATAGTAAAATTATGCTGCTTAGTATTTTCATTTTTTGACTTTTCATTTCTTATTATTTTTTCAACTTGAATAAGATTAATTTCCATTATCGAATTGCATAATATTGCTATTGTCTTGCAATTTTAAATTTGAATTTTGTAATTCTTTTGCCAATATAGCATCCAACTTTTGTTGTGCTTCTGCGCGTACTTCATCCTCTTTCGAATAATTATCTAACAAACCTTGCAACGTAGCTTTTGCTTGCAACATTTTATTTTCATCTTTATAAATATCACTTAATAAAATATAGGTTTTGCCTAAATAATATTCGTAAGAAGGAAATTTATTGATGAAATTATTACATTCTTTTTCTGCTTGATTTTTATTTCCATTTTGATAATAAATGTAGCTGTAAGTATATTGAGCTTCTGCAGCTTTCTCGTTATTGGCATTTGTAATTACGCCTTCTAAATCTTTTAATGCTTTGTCATAATTTGAAAGATGATATTGGCTCATACCTTTATAATATGAAACTTCATTTTTATAAAAATCTGTCAAAGAAGGTAAGGCAGCCACTTTCACAGCATTGTTATAAGATTCTTGATATTGCTTTGTTTCATACGCGGTTCGCATCAATCCTATTAAACTTTCGCGTTTATTTTCGTCTTGTGTAGCAATGGTTTGCAGTTGCGTATATAAATTAAATGCTTGTTGATAATCTTTCAAATCATAAAAATAAATATTGGCTGCACGGGCAACGGCACGTTCCGTAAATCTGTTTTGTGCTTGTTTTATCACATAATTATAGCCTGACAAAGCATCGTCAAAATCTTGTTTTGTAAACAAACATTCTGCATAATAGAAGTTGGCTTGCAAGGCGAAATAACCATTCGGAAATCTCGACAAATAATTTTTAAAACCTTCTAAAGCATTGTCTGTTTTTCCGGCAAAAAATTGACGTTCTGCAGCTAAATAAATAATAGAATCTTGTTCGGAAACGGTTACTTGCGAGCCCGGATGATTATTCGCGAATGTAATGTATGCATCAGGATTTCCTTTAGCAATAAAAATTTCTTTTATTGCCAACATGGCTTCATTTGATTCCGGTGTTGATGGATATTTTTGTACTACTTTTTGGTACCAATTCAAGGATTTATCTAAATCATCTTTATTAAAATAAATCAATCCTAATTTGAGATAACTTTCGGCAACTAAATCAGAATTTGGATATTTATTTATTATAGAAGTAAATGCATTAATTGCTTCATCATCTTTATCTAAAGCCATATAGGTTTTTCCGATTTGCATATAAGCATCATCAGCAAAACCGGAATTTGGAAAACGCACGGTTAATGCCTTCATGCCGGCGATTTTATCATCAAATTTTCCTCCTACACCATCTATCAACGACTTTTGGTACAATGCGTAATCGGCACCGGTTGCGTTTGTTTTTATGATTTTATCATAATTTAATTCGGCTGCGTTATATTGTTTTTGCATAAAGTAGCAATCCGCTAAGCGTAACACCGCATCCGGATAAATTTGTTGTTGATTGCTTGGATTTTTGTCAAGCTTTAATTGTCCGACAGCATTAGAAAAATACGTGGACGCATTTTTGTAATTTTTCATTTTATAATAGTTGTAGCCATATAAATAATTGGCTGTTCCGGCATTTACTTTATCAGAATGTTCGGTTTCAACATAAGAAGCTAAAGACATAAATTGATCTAACAGCAACAACGAATTTCCGAAATCTGATTTTTGGTATGCGATGTCTGCTTTCCAATAATAACAAAGTGCTGTAATACTTTTAGAAATAGGGTAAGTCAGTGATTTATCAAAAAAAGAGATTGCTAAATCGAATTTATGGTCATTGTAATTTTCGATTCCTCTATAATATGCCATTTTTTGATAGGCTTCTTTAAGTTTTTGCGATTTAGTTGGCAACTTATCAATTATCGACATGGCTTCTTCATAGTTTCTTGTCATCAAGAAAATATCAGCCAACATTTCGTTGGCTTCTGTTGTATATTTTGAATTTGGAAATGCTTGTAAGAAATTTTTCAAGGCTACTAAAGCGTCGTTAGTGTAATTTAATTCGTACGAAAGTTTAGCATAATCTAACCAAGCTTCTTCTTGGATATCTTTGTTGAAATTCATTCGTGCTGCTTGTAAGAATGCTGTTCGTGCTTCGTTTTTCTTGCCTGTTTTTTCATAGCATTGTCCTAATAAAAACATGGCGTTTTGACCTAAGGCATCTTGCATCGGAGACAAATGTTCTAAGTTGGAAATGGCTTTTGCACATTGATTATTTTGTGCTTGTACATAGCCGAGAATGTAATAATCTTCCGGCGTAACTTTGCTGGCGTTTTGTGTATATTCTTCTAAATAAGCTAATGCTTTTGGATAGTTTTTGAGTTCATAATAGGCATTTCCTAATAAATGTTTTATCTCATTTTGATAATTTACATTTTCATTCAATTTTGGCTCTGCATATTCGACAACGCCTTTATAATCTTTGTTGATGAATTTAATAGAAGTAATATAATACGGAACAATTTTTTTGTATTTCTTAGAAGTTTCTAAAGGTTGAAAACTCTTATAAGCAGCATTATAATTTTTCAAATAATAACTACTTAATCCTGAATAATAATAACCTTCTTCGTTGTATGGATGTTTTTTGTTGGATGCAATTTCATTAAAATAAATGCGGGCTTGGTTGAATTTTTTCAGTGCGAAATAAGAAAATGCTCTTTCGTATTGAAACTCAAACAAATCTTTTCCACTTAAAGCTTTTTCATCAACTTTATCAAAGAAAACAAGCGCATCGGTATAATTACTTTTAGCAAATGCTATATCTCCTAAATGAAAATAAGCGCTATTCGTTCGGTAATGTCCTTTAAAATTATCGGCGAAATATTGCAAATCTTTTTCTGCTTCCGGCGAAGAAGTTTCTTTTTCGCAAAGTGCTTTTAAGAATATAGCATCAGCATATACATCGCTCGATTTATCTAATGTTTTTTGTTCATATTTTCCGATAAAATCATTTAGAATTGGTAGCGCTATTGCATATTTCCCAACATTGACAAGTTCTTCTGCTTCTTTATATGATTTTAAAATATCTTTTTGTTTGAAAGTAGCTTGCGAAAATGAAAACAAAGACAAACATAAAAACACACAGAATAGTGTTATATTTTTTTGCATACGAGTAAATTTAAATTTGAATAGTAACGTTAAAAAACAAAAATTATTCCAAGATAAAATTGAGATATTTTCTATTGGCAAAAAAACAGAGTTTATTCACGTTTGTGAGGAAAATGCAGATGATGTTAGGTTTATTTAATATTCTCATCTTGTTGCTATACAAATTAACAAAGATTTACAATTCGAATTAGACGTGAATACTTAATTTCGGAACAAAATTTGTAACGCTTACAAAAAAGATATGAAATACCTTTTTACGCTAATCCTTTTCTCATTTATTTATTCAAATGTAGATGCTGTTGAGCAAAACTATGATATTTCCATTACAGTAAAAGGCATGGAAAATAAAATGGGATTGCTCGCCTATTATTATGGAGATAAAAAGTATGTAAAAGATACTTTATATTTCGATGCTAAAGGAAAAACAACTATAAAAGGTAAAAAAGAAATTGCAAGAGGCGTTTATATCCTTGCATTTCCTTCCATGCGTTATGCTTCATTTGACCTTATTATTACAGAGCCCAATTTTAGTATCATCACTGATACTTCTAACTTTATCATGCATGCTAAAATCAAAAATTCGCCGGAAAACGCACAGATGTTTGCCGACATGCAATATATGTATCCTGTTGGTAAAGCCAATGATTCGTTGCGAAAGATTTTCAGAACAATGAAAGAATCTGATACAGCTTTTTTAAGTACGGAAACTGCAATTAATAATATTTCTTCAAAAATTGAACAACATAGAAAAAAAACAATTACATCACATCCGACAACTTTTTATAGTCAATTACTTAAAGTAATGATGGATGTAAACGTTCCCGAAGGCAAACGCAAGCCTGATGGAAGTTTGGAGGACACTTTTCATGTATTTCATTATACACAACAACATTATTTTGATGCTATAGATTTCAGAGATTCAGGTTATATACGAAGTCCCGTTTTTAGAGATAAATTGCTAAACTATTTTGATAAATACGTTTTCCCAATTCCTGATTCTATTATCCAATCGGTGGATTTTGTGCTTAAAAAGGCTGAAGTAAATCCTGAAATGTTTCAATTTTGTGTAAACGAATTATTTACTAAATATGCGAAGAGTGAAGTGATGGGTGAAGATGCCATTTATGTTTATATAGCTGACAATTATTTACTAAATGGAAAAGCTTGGTGGGCAGACAAAAGTAATTTTACTGAATTAAAAGATCGAGTTGATGCGTTGCGACCAACCTTAATTGGAAAAATTGCACCTAATTTTTCTGTTCAAGATACAAGCGGAAAAAATCATTATTTCCACGATTTTATCTCCAAAAATAAATATACCGTTTTGGTTTTTTGGAATTCAGACTGTAGCCATTGTCAGCACGAAATTCCAAGATTAAAAAAGATATATGACGATTCTTTAAAGACTTTGCCTGTTCAAATTTTTACAGTGTCCACCGAACAAACTGACAGTTCTTTCCGAACATTTGCTGCGAAGAATTGTCATTCGGATTGGGTTACATGTGCTGATATGTTTGGCAAAAGTGCTTTTAGAAAAGAATACGATGTTATTGCCACACCGAAAGTTTATGTCATTAAAAATGATTATAAAATTCTCGCAAAAAATATTCCGATAGATAATATTCCTGATTTCATTAAGTATGAAGAAAAGAAAGAGAAAAAATAGAATTCTTCTTAAATTTATACTAAAAAGAAATCAAACAAATTGAAGCCAGAAAACTTGCCACTATTTGTAAAACCAAATTATCGAAACCGCTTGGCGATAGTGCTTCCGTAAGCATACAAGCAAAAGAAATCCCGGCATAAACAAGCGCCATTTTCATAGAAATTGGAAATGCAATAACACAAAAAATAAGAAAAGTAGCCAGAAAAACGGCTGTGCTTCCTTCCACACTTCTAATCGAAATTTTATTTTTATCGAAACTAAAAACCGGATAAGTATGTTTACCAAAACGCGTACCTATTGGCTCTGCAATGGCGTCGGCAATGCCGGTAACAGCATAACCTATTATGGCATATTGTCCAAAAAAAATATTAGATAAAACGCCGCCAGCAAAAGTTGCTAAGTAAGAGTACACAATATATTTCGTTCGATGTGGCGCATCTTTTTCTCTCGCAATAGCTTCATACAACATATTTCCATCGGCTTTAAAACAAGCATAAATTAAAACCAATGTAACCGCCCAACCTAAAATAAAAACACCGGAAATGCCAACATAAGTTTGATAAAAATACGCAGAAATAAAAATGAAAAAATGAAATAATTTTCTGGTATATCCTGTTTTCCAATGCAACTTTCGCTTACAAAATCCGGAAATGTATAACGCTAGAAAACTCCAAATTAAAGACAACGGAAGCAGCCAACTTATCAAAGAAAAAGAAGGAAAATTATCGATAAAAAAATGAAAAAATTTCATGTAAATAAAATATGAGCGATGCCAAAGTAGTAATAAAATCTATCCATCTAACTCCACAACACCATATTCTTTTATACCACAAAGGTTCATACTAATTTCCCAAAGCCGGCGCGCATTTTCTGAGCTAATTGCATCCATCGAAGGAATAGTTGGATTTTTTCTATACCAATATAAGCCTGTTTTCCCATTTACCAAAGGCGAGACAGCCAAGTAAATAGAAGTTTCTGCGCCTTTTTCCGGACTGGTTAATACAAACCCGAAATTAGTCATCAAGAATTTTAAAATTACATTGCCTTCTTTCCCAAAATTAGAGTTGATATTTCCGGGATGCAAGCAATTAGAAGTAATATTGGTATCATTTTTTAGAAGATAAGCCAACTCGTTACTAAACAAAATATTCATCAACTTCGTATGTCCATATTGTCGCCAAGAAATAAAACGCTTTTCTGCTTGCAAATTATCCCATTGCATATTTGTAAACCGATGTGCCAACGAAGCTACCGTTACAACTCGAGCACTTTCTGCGGCTTTCAGCAAATCCAACAAATAATGTGTCACTAAAAACGGACCTAAATGATTGGTGGCAAACATCATCTCCAAGCCTTCGTCGTTCAGTTTTCTATCGCCTAAAATTACACCTGCATTATTAATCAACACATCTACGTGATTGTATTTCATACGAAATGCTTTGGCAAATTGTTTAATGGATGTGTGCGAACTAAAATCACATAAAAACAAGTCGCAATTATTTAAGCCTGTTAATGCATTAATATCTTCTTGTACGGCTCGTGCTTTCTGTTCATTCCTGCAAACCATCACCACTTGTGCACCCAACTTGGCAATTTCTGTTGCTGTTATTCTTCCAATTCCGGAATTACTGCCTGTTATTACAACAATTTTATCTTTCATAACTTTTATTTCTTCTTGGAATTCTTATACACCAAAATGCAAAATGGAACAGTATATATTAATAAAAGAATTACTCTCCAAGTTGGCACTATAGCGCTATCATATATTTTTGCAAAGATGGCAAGAATAGACAAAATACCACAAACAATAGCCAATGCTTTTATCCACCATTTATTATACATACTTTCTTGTTTAATAATAGAGTTATCGCTTAAAGAAAGTTTATTGTATCCTTGAATTGCTACATCTAAGTTTTGCCAAAACAAATCGAAAGCTTCTGTATTATCCTGACTTTCCGGTTCTATCAACTTCAATTCAGATGGTGTATTGGTTTCAATTGATATCACTTTTCTATTATAATAATCTTCGTCTAAAGCTATATTTTTTATGTTTGAAAATGGAATTTCCATTGATGTTTCTTTATAAAAGAAAGATGCTTTTTCTAATTGTATCGATATACTATTTTGATTAAATGAAATTTCTCCTTTCGATTTTAGCATTTTCAATATAATATAAATAAGTAAAACTACTAATAAGATAATAACAGAAAACAAGGCAATTAACTCGAATGTATTATTTAATTGAAATTGCCCTAAAAGAAAAACCAAACCTAAAATTGAAGCAAAAACAATAAACATAAATGAAAAAATAATTAGATAAATACTCTTGTTTAAAGAATACTTAATTGCAATAGGTTTCATAGTTTATTTTTTTCGAAAATACGAAAAAGTTTCTGAAGCTATAAAACAAAAAATGCAGCACGAAGCTGCATTTTTTTTCTTGCATATCTATTGAAAATTAGGCAGCTTCTAAATCGCTGAACATGCCCATAAATTTGAGCATTGCACCTAAGTTGCTGATTCTTATTTTTCCCATCATCACAGCCATTTGTTTATTTACGCGACCTTCTTCTGCATCTTCAAAATCGCTTGCTAAAGCCGAAATCACACAATCTGCTTCGCCGTTTAAACCTTCTTCAACAGTGCAAACGCCATCGGCAACTTTTACGGTAAAGTCGCCACCGTTCTCGCCTTCTAATTGAAAATGAAATGTTCCGTTTTTTCCTTCGGCTTCATCTGCTTTTAATCTGCTTGGTAAAGCCAATACAATTTCTCTTGCTGTCATAATCTTGTTTTTATTTAGTTAATTATTTCCAAAAATAAAGAAGTCAATTAAATAAAACAAGAAAATACCAAACGTTTGTTTGTTAAAAATAACCAAACAAATGATTATCAGTTATTTAAATAAATTAATTTACTAACTTATGTTATTTTTTTACCAAACGCACGTTCAAATAGAATTATTTTTTGTAAACTTGTTTAAATAAAGTTAATACACGTAAAAGCATCATTCTAATCAAGTAAATAGAAAGCAATGTCCATCATTAAATCAAAAATAAATACCAATTCTGCGGCATACAAAGAGAACTATCAAAAGATGCAAGCAAAATTAGATGAGTTGAAAAAGCATTTGGCTGCTTCTTTGTTTCAAGGTGAAGAAAAACACATTGCTAAAGCAAAAAAATTAGGAAAGTATTTAGCCAGAGAACGCATCGACTTATTACTCGACCAAGATTCTCCATTTTTAGAATTATGTCCTTTAGCCGGCTTAGGCGTAAAAGGTGGTTTTGGAACAGGCGGAACCATGGTTGCAGGTATCGGATTTGTTTCCGGGAAAATGTGTTTAATAACAGCAAATGTTGGCACCAATAAAGGTGGCGCTATCGACATCGCATCATTGAAAAAAGCATTACGCATTGCAGAAATTGGTGCCGAAAATAATTTGCCCGGCATTAGTTTAGTAGAAAGTGCCGGTGCCAATTTACCAGACCAAGCACAAGTGTTTAATTTGGGTGGAAATAATTTTAAAGAAATTACAAGACGTTCTAAACAAGGTGTGCCAACCATTTCAATTGTATTTGGAAATTCAACTGCCGGTGGTGCTTATATTCCTGGCATGAGCGATTACGTTATCATGGTGAAAAACAATGCGAAAGTATTTTTGGCCGGACCACCATTAGTAAAAATGGCAACCAACGAAATTGTTGACGATGAAACTTTAGGTGGTGCCGAGATGCATTCCAAAATTTCCGGTGTATCAGATTATTTGGCAAAAGATGAATTAGATGGCATTCGCATTGCTAGAGAAATTATCGACAACTTAAATATTAAATCTGAAATCAAAAATCTGAAATCTGAAATCCACAAAGAGCCTTTATATAATATTGACGAACTACTTGGCATCGTTTCTGCCGATACTAAAATTCCTTTTGATTGTCGTGAAGTAATTGCTAGAATTGTTGATGGCTCTGAGTTTCACGAATTCAAAAAAGATTATGGCACTACTTTAGTTTGCGGATATGCCAAAATACACGGCTATACCATTGCCATCATCGGCAATAATGGCGTATTATTTAATGATTCAGCTAACAAAGGAGCACATTTCATTCAATTATGTAATATGAACCACACACCTATTTTGTTCTTGCAAAATATTACCGGATTTATGGTGGGCAAAGAATACGAACAAAATGGCATTATTAAAGATGGAGCCAAGATGATAAATGCGGTTTCCAACTCCGAAGTGCCTATGTTTACTATCATTATGGGCGCATCGTATGGCGCAGGAAATTATGCTATGTGCGGTAGAGCTTACAATCCAAGATTTTTATTCACTTATCCGAATTCAATGATTGCAGTAATGGGTGCAGAACAATTAGCCGGCGTAATGCAAATGGTGAGCAAAGAAAGTGCATTAAAAGCCGGACAACCTTATGACGAAAATCAAGCGGTACAAATGAAAGAATTTATGAAAATGGAAATTGAAAAACAAAGTAATGCATTTTTTGCCAGCGGTCAACTTTGGGATGATGGTATCATCGACCCAAGAGATACACGACATGTATTTGGTTTGGTATTAGCATTGACTTATATGAATGAAGTAAAAGGAACGAATAGCTATGGTGTTTATAGAATGTAAAAGATAGGATGGTATGAACAAAATAAAAATCAATAATAAAGAATACATTACTAAATATAATCATAGTAATCCAGTTATAACATATATTGGTTTATTTAAGAATAATGAAATTGACTTATTTAATGATACTGATGGAATATTGATGCACCCAGAAGTTATTTTTGGTTGTGTATTAATTACAAGCAAAAATGTTCATGGAAGCTATAGTATTAATGATGTAAATTTTATTGACAAAGAGAATAATATAATAAACAATGAAATAACTATTAATGGTTGGAATATACAATTTGAAAAAGGACAATATAATGGAGTTTATGTTGACAAGTATGTAAAAAACAATATAAATACCTTCGATCTAAGATTATTAATCTTAAGAATAACAGATAAGTATGGTCAAGTAAAAGTCGAAAGATTTTCAAATGAAAATAAACAATTTAGTAGCTCTATAAAAAAATTATATTCATTTCTACAAGAATTAAAAACTAATGATTCATGGAATAATTTTGGTAATCTTAAAAAAGATAATTTAATGATTTCTCAAAAAATAACAAAACTCTTAGTTGCCAATCGCGGTGAAATAGCTATTCGCATTTTTAAAACCTGCCGAGAAATGGGCATCGCAACAGTGGCAGTTTTTTCCGATGCTGATGAAAATGCATTGTTTGTAAAATATGCCGATGAAGCTGTTCGCATTGGTGGCAATCAAGCTTCTGAATCTTATCTAGTAATGGATAAAATTATTGCAGCAGCCAAAGCAACAGGCGCTAATGCTATTCATCCGGGTTATGGCTTTTTAAGTGAACGTGTTGAATTTGCACAACGTGTGATAGATGAAAAAATAATTTGGGTAGGTCCTCATCCGAAAGCCATTGAAGTAATGGGCTCAAAAATTGGCGCAAAAAACATTATGCAATTGCATAATGTTCCAACCATTCCGGGCTATCAAGGCGATGACCAAAGTGAAGCAACAATAAAAACAAAAGCCATTGAAATTGGTTTTCCTATTTTACTAAAAGCAAGTGCAGGCGGCGGCGGAAAAGGTATGCGCATAGTTCGAGAAGAAAAAGAATTAGACAAAGCCATCAGTGAAGCAAAATCGGAAGCATGGAATGGTTTTGGTGATGATACACTTTTGATTGAAAAATATTTTGATTCTGCACGACATGTAGAGTTTCAAATTTTTGGCGATAAGCACGGCAATGCACTACATTTATTTGAACGCGAATGCAGTATTCAACGTCGTTATCAAAAAGTTGTGGAAGAAAGTCCTTCGCCATTTATTACAGACGAGACACGTAAAAAAATGGGCGATGCAGCCGTTGCAGCTTGTAAAGCAATCCAATACGACAATGCCGGAACAGTAGAGTTTATTGTAGCACCCGACCAATCTTTTTATTTTTTGGAAGTCAATACACGCTTACAAGTGGAGCATCCAGTTACGGAAGAAGTAACCGGATTAGATTTAGTGCGTTTGCAAATTGAAGTGGCCGAAGGCAACCCGATTACATTTAAACAAACGGACATTACACAAAATGGACATGCAATTGAAGTACGTGTATATGCTGAAGATCCTGCCAATAATTTCTTACCTGTTACCGGAAAAATAATTGACTGGATAGCACCAAATATTAATGGTTTGCGTTATGATACAGGCATCGAAAGTGGTTCTGAAATTTCTACTTTCTATGATCCGATGATTGCCAAAATTATTGCAAAAGGAAAAAACCGTATCGAAGCCATTTCTAAACTAACATTGGCTTTACAAGAATTAGTATTAACTGGTTTTACCACGAATAAAAATTTCCTGACTGCTATTTTACAAAATAAAGATTTTCAAAAAGGCGATTTTGATACTCATTTCTTAGATAAGAAATTTAAGCACGAAGGCGAAAAATATCCGCAAGATACCTTGGATTTATTGACCTGTGCTTTGCAACATTATCGTTTTATACAACGAGAAAAAAGCAGAACCTTGGCGCAAGGTGTTCCGGCAGGTTGGCGCAATAATCCATATCAAGCACAGCAAGAAAAATACAGTTACAACGGTTTTGAATTTACAATTTCATATACCAATGAAAATGGCAATTTGCAAATTGCATTTGCTGATAAAAATTTCACTTCAAAATTTATTTCTGAAAACAATAAATGGTTCACACTTGAAATCAATAACATTCGTCGTCAATTTTTTATTTCGCAAAATGGCAATCAATATTTCGTGCATGCACCACAATTAGGACAAATCGTATTACAAAGTGTCGATAAATTTCCAAGTCCAATAGAAGAAACCGTTAAAGGCGGTTACATAGCACCAATGCCGGGCGAAGTTACCAATGTATTAGTAAAAACAGGTGATGTAGTAAAATCAGGTGATGCGTTATTAAAGATGATATCTATGAAAATGGAAAGCACCATAGAAGCCCATACCGACGGCGAAGTGGAAGAAGTATATGTTAACAATAAACAATTCGTAGAAGCAGGAACCTTGTTGTTGAAGATGAAGGAAGAATAAAAAATAATCTAAATAATTATCACAAAAGACACAATATGGCTATTCCTAATGAAGAATCAATAAAAGAAGTAATTTTAAAAGAATTATACCAACATAGAGATAAAGGGTATTCATTAACTGCACAGGAAACTTATAGAAATACATATGAATACTTCGAAGAAACTTTAACAGATGATGAAATTTATAAAAGATACCAAAACAGTATAAGTAAATGGGCTAATGCTGTTCAATGGGCAAGAAAACATTTAATAGATGAAGGGTTATTGTTACCAAAAAACAAATCTGGAAGAAATAAATGGACATTAAGTGAAAAAGGAATTAAAATAGGGAGGAAATTATATTTAGAGATGATGGATGGTGAAGACATATATCCTAATGAATTAGAAATAACAATTAAAAATGATTTAAATAAACTTGAAGAAGAAATAGATATTGAATACAGAGAAGGAAATGTAAAACAGATATTATCAAGTAAATACGAAAGAGATTTAGCATTAAGAAAAAAAGTTATTGAAATTCATGGCACAACATGTCAAGTATGTAATTTTAATTTTTACACTAAATATGGTGAATTAGGAAAAGATTTTATAGAAGTCCATCACTTAATCCCAATTTCAAATTTCAAAGAAGAACACCGTGTAAACCCTAAAACAGAAATGGCTGTATTATGTGCAAATTGCCATAGAATGATGCATAGAAATCATAATAAAATTTTTACAGTAAATGAACTAAAACAATTAATAAAATCATAATGATATACACACAACAAGACATCAGTAATTTCTCCAAACAATCTTTCGCGTATCTAATAGTCGAAGAAAGTGAAAACGTATTAACTATTACGCTCAATCGTCCGGAGAAACGAAATGCATTTCATGCACCGCTTGCCAATGAACTCGCCTATGCACT
>JAGQYE010000065.1 GCA_020436225.1 Bacteroidota bacterium
ACTTTCCGATACAAAATTTTCCAAAGATAGTAGCCAAGATATCTTTGTCAACATCGATATTTCCTGTTATAGAACCAAGATGGCGCAATGCAACTTTTAAATCTTGAGAAATAAAATCGGATGAAATTTGCTGATTTATTGCCGACAATACATTTTCTATCGCTAAAGCTGAATGTTGTAAGGCTTCAAAATGTCGTTGGTTACTTATTATTACAGCATCTTGCTGTGTTGCCGTTTCGTTTATAACATTTTTAAGTAAAAGATTTTTAAGCGCATCAATGCTTATATTTTCTTTTGCAGAAATAGAAATCCAATCATAAGGAATATGAATTTCTTTGTCAGCTTTTTTTGAAATATCTTGTTTATTACGAACGACAATCACAGATTTATCTAAAGGAATTTCTTTCAAAACCTCCAATACATCATCTAAACTTTCTGCGTTCGAATCATATAAATAAAGTACAATTTGTGCATTTTGTATAGATGCTTTACTTCGTTCCACACCGATTTTTTCTATTACATCAGCAGTTTCTCGCAAACCTGCTGTATCAATAAATCGAAATAAAATACCATCAATTGTAATCTTTTCCTCAATAGTATCTCGAGTAGTTCCGGCAATATCGGAAACAATGGCGCGGTCTTCTTGTAACAAAACGTTTAACAAAGTAGATTTGCCGACATTCGGCTTGCCCACAATAGCCACTGGAACGCCTGTTTTAATAGCATTACCTAACCTAAACGACTGCATCAATCGACTAATTTCATTTTTTATATGTTGGAGTAATTCTACTAGTTTTTCTCTATTGGCAAATTCAACATCTTCTTCTCCAAAATCCAACTCTAATTCCAATAAAGCTGTAAACTCAACTAAATTATTTCGTAGCTCTGCCAATTTATTGGTAATTCCTCCACGCATTTGTTGTAAGGCTACTTTATGCGCCGCTTTTGATTCTGATGCTATTAAATCGGCAACTGCTTCTGCTTGTGCTAAATCGAAACGACCATTTAAGAATGCACGTTGTGTAAATTCTCCATGTTTAGCCATGCGTGCGCCTTCTTCTATCAAAGTAGATAAAATCGTATTGATGATATATGGCGAACCATGACAAGAAATTTCAGCAACATTTTCTTTCGTATAAGAATTTGGAGCTAAAAATAAGCTAACCAAAACCTCGTCTATTATTTCCTCATTTTTTACTAAATGACCAAAATGAATGCTATGCGTTTTCTGCTTTTCTAAATCTTTCCCTTTAAACAATCGATTTACAATTTGAATGGCTTCTTTGCCGGATAGGCGAATTATTCCAATTGCTCCAACTGCATTTGGGGTTGCTAACGCTACAATCGTATCATCATATTCTTGCATATACTTTCTTAACAATTATTAGGAGTTGCGTTTTTTATAACTCCAACACAAAGATACAGTCATTCTTATTACTGCTGAAAATTTCTTCTTAATTTATGACTTAAACTAAATAAGTAACCTCAGATAATAGATTTCATAATTAAATTTAGTTTATTAACTTTGCAAGTTCAACATACTCAATAGATGAGAAAACTTCTTGCACTTTGCTTAATATTTAGCATAGTTTATACTACTAACGGACAAAATTTAGGAAGCCTTACCGGTGCTATGAATGGCACAGGAATAACCACCGCCGCTGCGAACGCCATCCAACAATTAAAATCTTTAAATTCAGGCAATGCTACCGCAACGAATAATTTGTCACAATTGCAACTCTTAGGTTTAGACCCAAATGCTGTACAAGAATACTTAAAAAACAAATCGGCAAATGGCACTGCTACTCCTGAAGATCCTGTTCAAGCAGTATTGCAATCTATCATGGAGTTAAAAGCTAAGCAAGACGAACTACAAAATCAACTTAACCAACAAAAAGTTATTTCTGATTCTTCAAGTAAAATTCGTCCAAATGACATTTTTGGGCATGCATTCTTTAATTCTGGTAAATTAGCCTTATTCGAGAAATCTTCTGAAGCAAAAGCTCCGGATTCTTATGTTCTTGGCGTTGGCGATGAGATTAGTATTGCTGTTTGGGGTTATGCCGATTATAATAACAAGTTTAAAGTAAACGAAGATGGTTTTATTCAAATTCCGGAATTCGGACGTATTTATGTTAAAGGCTTGACATTTGGTGCTGTAAAATCACAAATAGGAAAACGCTTAGCTTCTTTTATTAATCCGAAAAACACCAAATACGAAATTACTTTAAATTATTCCAGAACCATTGAAGTAAACATCGTTGGTGAAGTAAAAATGCCGGGAACATATCAAATTCCGGCTATCAACTCAGTTTATAATGCAATAAATGCTGCGAATGGAATTACTAACATAGGTAGCGTTCGTGATATTCAAGTTAGAAGAGATGGAAAAACTATTAAACATTTTGATGTTTATGATTTCTTGTTAAATCCTCTTTTACAAGAAAATTTCTTCTTACAAAATGGCGATTTTATTTATGTTTCTACTCAAAAGAAAGTGGTAAAAGTTTCTGGAGCAATTCGACGTCCGGCAAAATATGAACTACTAAATGGCGAAAACTTAAATGGACTCTTAAAATTTGCCGGAGGTTTTGCACCGGATGCTTATATCAAATCAATTCAAGTAACTCGTGCCGGAGAAGACAAAACAAAATTGATAGATGTGGATTACGAAGCCTTACTGGCAAGTGGAAAAGATTTTGATTTACAAGATGGAGACATAGTAGATATTAGCACTATTCCAGGCGGAATTGAAAACTATGTTAGCATCAAAGGAACAATTCGTTACCCTGGAAAATATGAACTCAAAGATGGTTACAGAATTTCTGATATCATTAAAATTGCAGGTGGAATTAATTTAGAAACTTATATTGATAGAGCTTATATCAAAAGAAGATTAGATGACAATACCGAAGTTATCCAGAAGTTCTCTTTGAAAAATATTTTAATGGATATCAATTCTCCTGACAATTTACTTTTAAAACGTTTTGATGCCATTCAATTATTCTCTAAAAATGATTTTATAGAGAAGTTTATGGTTAGCATAGAAGGTTCTGTTTTGAAGCCAACAACAATGGAATATAGTACAGGACTAACATTAAACGACCTATTATTCTATGCTGGCGGATTAAAAAAAGAAGCCGCAAATGCTAAGATTGAAATATCTCGTGTGATTAATATAGATTCGAGTGCTGAGCGACAATTTGTTCCACATCGTGTAGTAGTGCAAACTATATCTATAGGTCAAAATTTGGAATTAGACGATGCATCTAAAGCATTCGAACTTTCACCAATGGATAAAATCTTTGTTAGAAAAGTATATGGTTTTGATGAACAAGCTACCGTTACTATTACAGGCGAAGTTAAATATCCAGGAACCTATCCTATCTTACATAAAAATGAGAAAGTATTAGACATTATTGAACGAGCAGGCGGATTGACTGCTTATGCATTTATCAAAAATTCCAAATTGACGCGTCCGGATAATAATCTCGACAAAACAATTTTCCAACTTAAAGATGCCTTTAACGATTCGTCTTCAAGAGCAAATTATGTGCTTAAAAATGGTGACATTATTGATATTCCGACTGTTAACCAATTAGTAAGTATAAAAGGTGCAATACGTTATCCGGGGTTAGATAGCACGGAAACTATAAACGGAAAATTTGTTCCGGGCAAAAGTGCTCGATGGTATGTTAAACACTATGCAGGTGGATTTAAAAAAGGTGCATTGAAAAAATCTACTATGGTAATTTATCCAAATAGAAAAGTAGATTATACACATTCATTCATCGGAATAAAAAATTACCCAACGGTAGATATCGAAGGTGCTACTATTACAGTAGATATGAAAAAGAAAAAACCTAAACCAACAAAAGGTCCGGAAGCAGCACTAAATTGGAATATCGTATTGCCAAGTATGATTGCTGCCATAACATCAATTGCCACCACATTAACTCTAATTTTTGTATTGAAAAAACAATAGCATCTATGCAACACGAATTCGTCGAAGAAGACATAAGGTTAGTTGATGTATTAGAATCTATTACATCCTATCTGAAGTTTTTACTAAAGAAATGGTACATTTCAATAGTAGGAATAGTTGCATTTACGTTGGGTGGTTATTTATTCGCAAAACTTTCTCCACCAAAATATATTTCATACATCTCTTTTAATGCGCTGGATACTCGGTCGAGTTCTATGAGTGGGATATTGTCAATGATTGGTGTTTCCTTTGCCGGAGGATCTTCTAATGATGTTCTAACCGGTATTTTTACTTCTAGAAATATATTTCTACATGCTATGCTAACTGATGTAGAAATAAAAGGTAAGAAAGATAAATTAGCAAATTTCTATTTCCATGCATTGAAATATGACGATGGGTTTGAGAAAGATTCTGCTCTCAAAAATTTTAAATTCAGAGCTAATACTATTGATGAGCTGTCTATGCAGGAAATTGATTTCTTTGGTATCATGTATAGTGATTTTGCGGATGGCTTAATGACAGCTGAATACGATATTCCTACTGGGATGATAAAAGCCGAAATTGAAACTCCGGATTATGAAGTTTCCAAACAATTAGGAATTGCTCTATTAAACAATACTATTGAATTTTATCAAACCCGACAATTGGATAATGCAAAATCATCTTACAAAATTTATAGCCATAAATTAGATTCTATTTCTAATCAAATTCAGATAAGGCAACAACTTATTGCCCAATCTCAGGATCAGAATATTTTTAACACGAAACGAATTACAACTATTGACCAACAAAAACTTAATCAAGAGTTATTTACACTAAATGCCATGTATAATGATGCGTTGGGTCAAAAAGAAAATGCAAAATCCGGATTAATTCCACAAGATAATATCGTTCGTATCATCGATGATCCTCACTTTTCTACAGCACCTGAATATCGTGGCGCTATTTTATTTTCTCTAATTGGCTTTGCTATAAGCATCGTAGTAGTAATTATTCCGTTAATCATGCGAAAAGCAATTTTAGACGGTCGCGAAGAAGATAAACTAAATGCACAAAAACTTGCTGCACAAAACGAAGAAACAGCTTCAACTATTAACTAACTTTATTGTTTTTATTAAAACTACTTAAGATTATATTATATAACTTTAAGTACTCATTTACATTTTATAATGGAAGAGATAGAAGCATACAAATATCAATTAGAACAAGTTCAACGTATCCTAGAAGAAACGAAGCAAGCATTAGAAAAAGAGTGTGCCGCTAAACAAGAACCAATTGCTATCATCGGTATGGCAATGCGCTTACCCGGAAAAATAAAAAATGCCAAAGACCTTTGGAATGTTTTAGTAAACGGCATTGATTGTATTGAAGAAATTCCGGCAAATCGCTGGGATAAAGATGCACTCTTTGATGCCGACCCAAATACGCCAGGAAAGTTATATGTTAAAGAGGGCGGATTTATCGAAGACCTCGAATATTTAGACGGACAATTTTTTAATATCACACCTTTAGAATTAGAAAGCACCGACCCACAACAACGAATTCTTTTAGAAGTTACGCACGAAGCATTCGAAAATGCCGGCATCGATGTAAATACTTTAGTCGGCTCTGACACAGGTGTGTTTATCGGCATCGATAATGTAGATTACGAAATGAAACAAGTCCACTCTATCGACTACAAATTAGTTTCAGGTTATTGCTATACCGGAACCGGCCCAACCGGCGCATCTGGTAGAATATCTTATACTATGGGCTTGCGCGGTCCTTGTATGACGATAGACACGGCTTGTTCTTCTGCATTAACTTGTACACATGTTGCTACACAAGCACTACGCAACAACGACTGCAAAATTGCTGTTGTTGGCGCAGCAAGCATCATTTCCGAACCGGCACAATCTCTTAATTTTTGTCGCTTAGGTGCGCTTTCTCCTGAAGCTCGTTGCAAATCATTCGACGATGCTGCCAATGGCTATATTCGATCTGAAGGCGTTTGTGCTATGATTATCAAAAAACTTTCTGATGCACAACAAGATGGCGACAATATCTTAGCTATCATCAAAGGTTCTGCCGTTAATCAAGATGGGAAAAGTAAACGACTTACTGCACCAAGCACTGCCGCACAAGGTTTAATGCACGAAGCGGCTTTAAAAAATGCACAACTGCAACCAATCGACATCGACTATATAGAAGCGCACGGAACAGGCACAAAAGTTGGAGATCCTGTTGAAGTGCGTGGACTTATGTTAGCCTATCAACAACACAGAACTAAAGAAAAACCTTTACTTATCGGCGCCATAAAATCCAACATCGGGCACATGGAATGTAATGCCGGCATGGCAAGTATGTTTAAAGTGGTGTTGAGTTTACAAAACAATACACTTCCAAAATCTATCCATTTTCATAAACCGAATACTTTAATTGATTGGGAAAATATTCCGTTGAAAGTCGTTAGCGAAAATATTCCTTGGAAAAAAGAAAACGGAAAAACAAGATATGCCGGCGTGAGTGGTTTTGGTGCAACAGGCTCTAATGCGCATGTCATCATCGGCGATGCACCGGAGCCAACAATTCATCTACATAAACAAGCATTACGAAAAGATATTTTCATTTTACCGCTTTCTGCAAAAGACGAACAAGCCTTAATTGATTTAGCAAAAAAATATGCCGACGTCATCAAAGAAAGCAAACACAGCGTAGAAGATATTTGTGCTATGGCAAGTTTGCGCCGTGCACATTTTGAATTAAGAGAAACATTTATTGCTACATCAAAAGAAGATTTAATAGAACAATTACAAGATTTTGCTGCAAGCAATTTCTACGAAAGCAAGAAAAAATTCGACAGCAAAGAACCAATAAAAACGGTATTTATTTTTCCGGGACAAGGTGCTCAATGGATTGCAATGGGCAAAACATTAATGGAAACAGAACCGGTTTTTAAAAGTGCTTTGGAAGAATGTGCGCAGGTTTATGCTAATTATGTTGATTGGAATTTGATAGAAGAAATTAATAAACCTGAAAACGAAAGTCGATTAAACGAAATTGATATTGTTCAACCGGTTTTAATTGCGGTGGAAATTGCATTAGCCAACTTATGGATGAGTAAAGGCATTTTGCCTGATGTTGTTATCGGACATAGCATGGGCGAAGTAGCTGCTGCGTATGTTGCCGGAAATATTTCCTTAAACGATGCTGCAAAAATCATCATTACACGAAGTAAACTGATGAAACAATTAAGTGGCAAAGGAGAAATGGGCGCTACTGATTTATCTGTGGATGAAGCAAATGAAATTATTAAAGGTTATGAAGATAAATTAGCAGTTGCGGTGGTGAATGGAAAAAATTCTGTTGTACTCTCCGGCGATGGCGATGCTTTAAATATCATTTTTGAAAAACTTGAAGCACAAGGGCGATTCAACAAAAAAGTAAAAGTTGATGTAGCTTCTCATTCGCCACAAATGGACGAAATAAAACAAGCATTAAAACAAGCATTAAACGACATACAACCGCAAAATTCTTCTATTCAATTTTATTCAACTGCGGTAAATCAAGTGTTAGAAGGAAAAGATTTAGATGCTGAATATTGGACTAAAAATTTGAGAAATTGCGTGCAATTTGGCAATGCTGTAGATGCCGTATTGCAAGATGCACAAGTATCTTTTATTGAGATGAGTCCGCATCCATTGCTACAACATGCCTTGAGCGAACACATACAAAATAAACCGGCATTTTCAGTTGCTTCTTTTGCAAGAGATAAAAATGAAGTGCTTGAATTTTATAGCAACTTAACAGCATTAGAAGCTACTAATTATCCATTTGATTGGAAAAATATTTATCCAAACATCGGGCAATTTGTTGACTTGCCAAATTACGCTTGGCAGAAAGAACGTTATTGGTTCGATCAACAACCGGATTATGCATCGCTGTTCCAAATCCCAACTAAGAAAGATATTTCAGGAAATTTATTTACACTGAATTGGCAAGAAATAGAAAACAAAAATGCCATTACTTCAAAAAATATTTTGATAGTAAAAGATGAATTAGGAATTTATCAAATAATAGAAAATAAATTAAAAGAAAAAGGTTGCAACGTTCAAACTATCAATGTTTCCGATACGTTTGAGCATATTCAAGCTGATATTATTGTACATTGCGCAAGCCTAACATCAGAAAATAAATCTGCATTAGATTTAGAAAACGGCATACTTTCTCTTCAAAATATCATACAACAATTAAATGAAAGAAACCAACATCCAAAAATTTGTGTGGTAACAAATGGCGCTTTTGTTTTAGAGAATGATAATCAAGCTAACTTAAATGGCTCAACATTTATTGGCATTTTAAGAACCTTAGAAAATGAACACGAAGAAATCAACTTCCTACAAATTGACATTTCAAAAGAAATGCAACCATGCGAAATAGAACAAATTCCTTCAACTTTATTCTTAGATAATAAATACAAAGAAGTTGCCATTCGCAATCAAAAAATATTTACTGATACTATTCAAAAACTATCGTCAACACCAACATCAACAAAAAAAATAAAAAGCGATAAAACTTATATCGTTGTTGGTGGAACAAGCGGCTTAGGCTTAACCACTGTAAAATGGTTAGCTCAACATCAAGCAAAAAATATTGTTGCAATGAGTAGAAGTGGTGCAAAAGGCGAAGCACTTGCTTTGTTCCAACAATACGAAAAAGAAGGCATTTCTATTCAAGAAATAAAAGTTGATGTTTTAAATGTTGGTGCATTAGAAGGTAGTCTGAATGAAATTGAAAATATCGCAGGCATTTTCTATGCTGCCGGAATTTTAGATGATGGCGCTTTTGAGAATTTAACGCAACAACAATTCGAAAATGTACTCAACACAAAAGCAGTTGGTGCTTGGAATTTCCATCAATTGACGCAAGAATTAGAACTCGACTTTTTTGTGTTGTATTCGTCAGCAGCCGGAATTGTTGGCTCTGCAGGACAATCAAACTATAATGCAGCCAACACATTTATGGATAGCTTAGCGCATTTACGCCGAGCCAATAAACAGCAATCCTTGTCTGTAAATTTTGGAACAATCGCTGAAATTGGTTTAGCTGCGCGACAAGAAAACCGCGCCGATAGATTAGCAGAACAAGGCGTTACAGCCATTACACCAAATGAATTATTTAGTTATTTCGATACCTTATTTTTGAGTGATGCTACGCAAGTTGTAGCGCTTGCTATCGACTTCAACAAATGGGCGCAATTCAACCATGCTGTTTTGCATAATCATTTTTATAGTGATGTCGTAGAAATAGCAAAAGAAGAAACAAAGAAAGAAGAAACTATTTTTCAATCTATAGAAGAACATCAAAAATTTATCAAGACAAAAATCAAGCAATACATTTCAGCTTCAACAAAATTGGCTGTTTCAAAAATACGAGAAGACGAAACATTCAAAGGTCTCGGCATTGATTCTTTGCATGCACTTCAGCTTAAAAATAAATTGCAAGATGATTTTAATCTCACGTGTAATGTTGCAGTAATTTGGCAATATCCAACCGTACAAAAATTAGCAGATTTTATTGCCGAAGAATTAAAATTAGACAAGCAATATGCAACAACAAAAGTGGAAGAAAAATCAGCGCCAATACAAACAGAAGACAATATAGAAACAGAAGTAAAAAATTTATCTTTAGAAGAATTAATGAAAGAGTTGAGTAGTAAAGTGGATTAAGAATTGCGTTTATCTTAAAAGAAAATCATGAGCGAACAAATACAACAAATGCAAGAGATTCTTCAAAAATCTCTTATCAAAATAAAAAAATTAGAACAAGCATTAGCGCAAGCTAAAGAAAATACAAGCGCACCAAAAGAAGATATTGCAGTTATTGGCACCGGCGTTCGTTTAGCCGGAAATATTACTTCTACCAAAAAATTATGGCAATTGTTAGAAGCACATAAATCAACTATTTCTAAAATTCCAAAAGATAGATTTGATATTGATGCCATACATAGCACAGACACTTCAGCACCTGGAAAAACAGTAGCACAATACGGCGCTTTCCTCAATAATGACGTGCGTACTTTCGATGCTGATTTCTTTGGCATTCCGCCACGCGAAGCCAAATCTATCGATCCATTGCAACGAATGATTTTAGAAGTCATTTACGAAGCACTCGAAACGGCAGGCATAAAATCCAACGATTTAAAAGGCAGCAATACCGGCGTGTATATTGCGCTCGGAAATTCTGATTATGTACAAGCACGTTTTAGAAGCGGCAACCTCGAAACTGTTGATGTATATGATGCCACCGGCATTCCGTTTGGTACAGCTTGCGGCAGAGTTTCTTATTTATACGATTTAAAAGGCAGCAGCTTTGCTTTAGATGCTGCTTGCGCGTCGTCCATTTTGGCGGTGCATTTAGCCAACGAAGATTTAAATAAAAAAACGATTGATATGGCCATCGTTGCTTCAGCAAATTTATTGCTTACACCTGAGCCATTCGTCGGTTTGTCTAAATTAGGTTCACTTTCACCAAACGAATTTTGCAAAGCATTTGCCAATGATGCCGAAGGTTATGTGCGTGGCGAAGGCTGTGGTGTTGTTTTGTTAAAACGATTATCCGATTCACAAAAAGCGAACGACAATATCGAAGTAATTATTAAAGGTTCGGCGGTAAAACATAACGGAAAAAGCAACGGCTTTACGGCACCTAATCCGGAAATACAAATTGAAACTATAAAAAATGCATTGCAAGAAACGCAGCTTTCTGTCCATGATATCGACTATGTAGAAGCACATGGCATCGGCAATCGCTTTACAGATGCTTTAGAAACCCAAGCAATTCACGAAGGTTATAAAGGTAGAAATAAACCGATTTATGTTGGTTCTGTGAAAGCCAACATCGGACATTTAGAAGCCGGCACCGGCATGCCGATGTTATTTAAAGTGATTGAGGTTTTAAAAAATAAAAAATTCCCGGCACAAATCAACATCAATAAATTAAATGAAGATGTAGATTGGCAACAAATAAATGCAACAGTAAATACGGAAGATATTGATTGGCAACAAAGTTCAGAAAATCAAAAACCATTGCGTGCAGCTATTAATCTTTCCGGTTATAGCGGTACTAATATTCACATGATTTTTGAAGAAGCACCAGCTAAACCTAAGAGCGATGAAATTACAGCACCATATCATTTTATTTTAAGTGCGAAAGATGCAACAGCATTAAAAAACACAGCGCAAAAATATATTACCGAAACCGATTGGCAAGCACATAGCTTAACAGAAATCTGCTATACATTACAAACTGCAAGAAATTTGTTTGATTATAGATTATCATTTTTTGTAAATACTAAAGATGACATCGTCAACAACATTCAAGATTTTTTAGAAGATAAAAAAACAGAAAATTATGTAGTTTCTAATCTGGAAATTGAACGCAATACCGATATAGCATTTTTATTTACAGGGCAAGGTGCGCAGTATTTTGGAATGTGCAAAAACTACTACGAAAATTTTGAAGTCTTTAAACAAACTATCGATGCTTGTGATGAGATTATCGAAAATCATTTGGAATATGCAGTTAAAGATATTCTTTGGGATGAAAACATCGACAAGCGTTTAATTCATCAAACGAAATACACACAAGTTGCCTTGTTTGCTGTAGAATATGCTTTAGCCAAATTGTGGATGTCGGTTGGCGTGCAACCTAACGCTTTAATCGGACACAGCATTGGCGAAATTGTTGCACTCACAGTTGCCGAAGCTATTTCATTAAACGATGCTTTGAAGTTAGTAATTGCGCGCGCATCTTTGATGAATGCATTGCCAACAAACGAAGGAAGCATGGCATCTGTTTTTTGCAATCAAGAAAATTTATTGCCTTTACTCGAAAATTCTAATGTTGATTTAGCGGCAGTAAACTCCATAAAAAATTGCACCGTTTCCGGAAAAAAAGAAGATGTTTTGGCGTTTGTAGAAAAATTGCGCGAGCATAGAATCAAAGCGGTTGCTTTAAATGTTTCGCATGCCTTTCATTCGAGATATATGGAGCCGATGTTGGAAAAATTCAAATTATTTGTTCAACAATTTTCATTTCAAGCACCAAAAATTCCGGTTATCTCCAATTTAACAGGAAAAGAAATTCAGCAAGTAGAATTAAATGCAACATATTTTGCCAATCATATAAGAAATGCTATTCAATTTTCTGATGGTGTGGAATATCTGCATAACAATTTAAACATCGAAATTTATCTCGAAGTTGGCCCTAATCCTGTTTTAGTCAACTTGGCGAAACAAACCAACACAAATACCAATGCACTTTGGCTATCTTCTGCAAAAGCAGATGAAAACGACACTGAAAAATTCCACGCAACTTTAAGTGCTTTGTTTTGTGCCGATGTTCCGATAGATTGGTCTATCTTCTATCAAAATAAAAAAATAAATAGAGTGGCGTTACCAACTTATGGTTGGAATGGAAAAGTGTATTGGGAAAATCCGGTTAGACAACAAATAGTACATAGTCAAACATCAACAGATAATCAGTACACATCAACACAAACACAACAAGCAAAAAGCAACGAAAAGCAAGCAACACCAAAAGCATCGCGCGAAACTTTGTTGGCTTATATGCAAATCGAAGCAGCAAAAGTGTTGGGTTTAGAAGCCGGACAAAAAGTGGACATCAACAAAACGTACCGCGACCAAGGTTTCGATAGTATGATGAGTGGCGAGTTTTTAAGTTTAATGGAAAAACATATCGGCAACGAATTGAAAATGGATGTTATTCATCAATACAATACACCTAAAGAATTGCATCGCTATTTGATTGATACATATTACGGCGGTGGAGAAATAGATACAACGCAAGCTGTAACGATGGCGGACATTATGTTCAATCAAGAAATGGAACATACTTTCCAAGGCGATTGGCATGAAATACAACCGGAAGATGGCGTGTTATTGCGTTGGTTCAAAAAAATCGACAAGAAACTTCCAAGCGTAAAAAGCTAATAAATAGATTTTTTCCAAGTCATTCCCGCGAAAGTGGGAATCTCATTAATTTAAAAATATAGATACACACAGAAATTCATCTTTGATGAATGTTATTGTATAGCTATGGAAAAACAAGCATAAACTCCAAACTATTTTTCTGTTTTTTCCTATATTTCTATATGTTTAAATAGATTTTTTTGGTTAAATAGCAAGTTGATTTTATGAAAGCCATTTTATTACATCATGCCGGCGGCGACAAATATGCATTTCGAAATATGCAACAAGATTTATTGCCTGAAATCGAAAGCATAGCTTATGAATTACCCGGAAGAAGCGACCGTTTTGCTGAGCCTTTCGTTGCTGACTTATACGCAGCGACAAACGACATCTATCTTCAACTTATAAAAGAATTACCGGAAAATTATTGCATCGTTGGCAATAGCATGGGCTCAATTATCGCGTTTTTATTGGCACATCAACTAAAAAAAGAAAATCAGCCATTGCCCAAACATTTATTTTTAGCTTCGCAATTAAGTCCGGATGCTTACAAAAACGAATCAAATATTATTGGCATTTCTTCTGATGATTTTTGGAAAATTGTACAGCAATACGATGGTGTTCCCGAAGCCTTATTGGCACATAAAGAATTAAAAGAATTTTATGAACCTATATTGCGCAGTGATTTTAAATTGTTGCAACACTTTAATGAAACGTTTGATAAGATAGAGAAAATAAATATTCCGACAAGCATTCTATTTGGCACAAAAGACACGCGCAATGTAACAATGGAAAAGATGCAAGGTTGGCGCAACTTTTTTGAAAATGAAATTGAGATAAAAGCATTTGAAGGTGGACATTTTTTCTTGTATGAAAACAAAGAAGTCGTGCCATACATTAAACAGAAAATGGAAAATTAAAAGACAAATTGCAATCGAAAATCATACATATTTTTCTACTCAAACAAACATCAACTTTAACAGATGATGAAGTAAGTTTTTTGTTGAATCAACTTCCAATAAAATTTCAAACAGAAATAAAAGCATACAAACATCAGCAAAGTGCGCAGTTGGCGTTGTTGTCGAAAATTGTATCGCAATATGCATTTCAAGAATTGAAAATTGGATCGACTTTAGATGATATAAAAACAGGCATAAAAGACCGACCTTATGTAGATAAACCAATTGATTTCAACATTTCACATTCCGGAAATTATGTTGCTGTGGCTATTTCAGCAAATAATAAAATTGGCATCGACATTGAAAAACATCGAGCAATAAATGTGGATTTATTTAAACGCTATTTTGATGAAAATGAATGGCAAGAAATTAAACAAGCAAAAGATTCCAAATCCAAATTTTTCGATTTATGGACGATAAAAGAAAGTGCCATTAAATGTGATGGTCGTGGTGTGGAAATTCTTGGCAAAACTCATAAAAAAAATGAGTTAGAAAATATTGTTAATTGCGACAACCAACATTTTTATTATCAATCTATCGAAACGGAAAAAGATTATAGTTGTACTATTTGTTCAGAAAATCTAATTGAACTTAACACGATTTCACTTTCTTTGGCAACGTTTTTGTCTAATAAAAGTTAAAAGTTGATTATCTTTATTCAACTAAATGCATAGTATAATACAACTATTTAGAGATTTTTTATTGACTATCAGGCGATGGTTTTTTAAGTTCATTCCGGAGCAAAGTTATTTGTATATGGCTTGTGGCGGCATCAACTTAGTGTTTGATTTATCCATGTTTTTTATTGCTTATCATTTCGTCTTTCACAAACAAAATTTCGTTACACCATTTTATACGTTTAGTCCGCATGTGGCATCCTTGTTTTTTGCATTTTGTTTTAGCACGCCGAGTGGTTTTTTATTGAGCAGATATGTAGTTTGGACAAACTCAACTGTACGAGGAAGAAACCAAGCCATCAATTATTTGAGTGTGGTATTATTGTGCGTTGCAATGAACACCGGCTTTCTAAAAGTTTTTGTGGAGATTTTTCATCTTCGAATGTTTCCTGCGAGAATGTTGACTTGTGTTATTGTCGTCAGCACATCTTATGTTTTACAAAGAAATTTTGCTTTTAAAGTTTCTAAAGCGACTAAAGTTTCACGTTAGTTTATTTGTAACTGCGATTTCAACAATGGCACTAACTGTTTAGCAAATTCTTCGCTCAACAAGTTGGCTCCTTTCTCATTTAAGTGATGAAAATTATAGCCATATTCAATGGAATAGAATTTAGGATATTTGCGAATATCGGCTAATGAAATTTTTGTTCCTTCAGGCATAGCATTAAAGACAGGCAACAGCAAGTCATAGCTTGTTCGTGCTTTAGGTGGCAACATAAAAATAAGTTGAATACCTTTTTTAGCACATTTTTTATAAGCATTCATACACAAATCTACCATGGCTTTGTTTGGTTTTGTGTCCGGTTTATATTGCTCAAATGAACGTAAAATTTGGTTATTCATCGTATCTGTATATGGATCGCCTTTTTCAAAACGATGACGAGATTCTAACAACAATGTATCTTCCCATTTATACTCCATAAACAAATGATATTCTTCATAATCGTACGGATAATGTCCATCTTTATTTTTTCCAACATAAGAACTATCTAAATAAGATTTATCTAAATAAAATTTAAGCATATCGGGGACAGTTCCTATATTAAAAATATTTTCTACCCAACTACTAATCCAAAAAGCACCCATTTTAGTTCTGTACTTTAGTGGATCATTTAAAGATGGTAAGATTTTCAAAGCATCAAGCATAGTTGGCGCCGATTGCCAAGAAACCCATTTGGGTGTATGCAAATTCGCTTTAAAAAAATACACTTCGCTACTGATGCTAAAGAAGATATATTTTAAATTGGGATTTTCAATTTCTAACAATCCATCTAAATCACGCATTTCTTGTATGATGCCATGTCCATCTATTCCCAAATTGAACGAATGAAAATCTAATCCATTTTTTTGTGCAATGCTGTCAATAATTCTTGGATTGATATGTCTATATTCCAAACTTCCACCAATATAAACGGCATTATATTGTTCTTTATGTTTTTCATAATATTCATATTTTACGGTTTGAGTGGCATCGCCCCAATAAAATGGCAACATCAATCGCACGATATTGGAAACTACCAATAAAATCAGCAACAATATTCCGATGTTTCGGATTGTTTTTACTACTGATTTATTTTGAAATAGCTTTTTAAACATGGATTAATATTGAAAATAAACAAAAGTTGTATTATTAAATATGCCAAACCAAACAATACAAATCAACAAGACTATATAAATCATCCATCGCTGTGTTTTGTTTTTTACCAACACAACACGTTCAATTTTTTCGTCTCCAATTAGTGCTTCGATTACAATTAATGCAATTAGAAAGAAAACCACAACAATAAATTGAACAATTCCTTTGTGTATCATCCAAGCATGAAAATAACCGGCTGTGTGCAACTTAAACAAATTGCCATAAATTTCTTTAGCTATAGTTACCCAGCTAACTTGTGCAGTTGGATGTTGTGCATTCAACATCATTTGCGCGGTATAAACTCGGAACAACAAAAAACAGAAAACAAACAAGGATACTGTTACGACACTATGCATCCAATCCGGAAAATATTTATCAAATAATTTATAGCTGTTGCTTGGTTTAATTACACGCAACACATTGGCTTGCCACCAATATCGTATCGCCATAAAAACACCAACCATCGTAAAGGCTATAACCATTGGCCAATTGGCGCCGTGCCACAAACCACAAATAGCCAACACAAAAATGACATTGAAAATTACTTTCTTGCCACTAGCTTTATAAGCACCTAAATAAAAAAACACATAATCTGTCAGCCAAGTAGATAATGAAATATGCCAGCGTGTCCATATATCAGCTAAATTTTTAGCGAAAAGTGGCCGTTTGAAATTTTCCATTACATCAATACCAATTACTTTGGCAGCGCCTAAGGCAATATCGGAATAGCCAGAAAAATCGCAATATACTTGCATAAAGAAAAAGAAACCACCTAGGATGGTTGTCCATCCAGAAATTTCATTATAATGCAAATACAGATCATCTACATAAAAGGCAAGTCTATCAGCTATTACCACTTTTTTGAAAAAACCCCAAGCTATACGAAATAAACCTTGCCGCATTCTGTCGTAATCAAATCGATGTTCTTCCTTTATTTGTGGTAATAAATTTTTTGCTCGTTCAATAGGGCCATTTACCATGACAGGCCAAAAGGCTGTAAACGAAGCAAAATAACCAAAATGCTGTTCTGCTCTGGTTATACCTTTATAGACATCTATCGTATAGCTGAGTGATTGGAATGTAAGAAAAGAAACGCCGACAGGAACAACCCAATTATTAAAATATGGTTCAGGCACAAACCAAGGAATATGAAAAATAGCCAATAATTCTCGGATATTATTATCGGCAAAATCTAAATATTTAAACGTAAAAAGAATACCTAGATTGCCCGCCATACTCAAAAACAACCATTTCTTTTTTTTAGATGTTTCTTGGATTTTATCCATCATTTTTCCGGCAATAAAATCATTGCAAGTAATGATAAAAAGAATGATGGCAAAAAATGGACTGAAATTTCCATAGAAATAATAACCACCAGCCACTAATATTTTCCATTGGTGTTTTTTTGCAACCGTTAAATAGAGATAACAAAATATAGGAAAAAATAACAGGAAGTGTAAAGAGTTAAAAAGCATGCTTCAGTTTTTGCTCGGATAATTCAGTATCCAAAAATAATAAAAAATAACTATGTACAATTCATTAAATACAATGCCTACTTTTGTACTGAAAACTACATCCTTGGATTTTCAATCATATAAAGAGAAATTACAACACGCCTTACAAGATAAAAACTTCGGTTTTGTGTTGAAAGGCAGCCTTTCTACGGCAATTACTTTGTTTTTTGTACAAGGCTTGCGATTTATTTCCGGTGTATTGATTGGTCGTTTTTATGGAGCAGAAGCGTCTGGGCAATTGACATTAATTGTAACTGTAATGGGGTTGTTTTCCATTTTCATAAATTTTGGTGTAAAAGAAGCCTTGCAAAAACTTATTCCGGAATTGCGTGAAAAATATAATTTAAAAACAGCTTATTCTGTTTTTTTAAAAGGCAACCAGCTTATCCTCTTACTTTCTTTGCTTGCTGGTGTTGTACTTTATACAATAGCTCCTTATTTGACAACATATTGGGAGGAGCCGAACATGTTATGGCTTTTTAGAGCAAGTGGAATTTTTTTGCCATTTTTTGTCTTGGGCGATTTGAATTATTTCAGCCTTCGTGCAGCTTTAAAAGTACATACCGCCAATATGTCATTAATGATTCCAACCATTATTCGCTTATTGGTCTTATTAATTATTACCTTCTATTTTTATAATTCCTATAATCCCATCTATTTACATTGGAGCACCTTGTGTGTGTTACCATGGTTATTTTCTTTGTATCCAATTTATAAATATTTTCATCAGCCAGCTGCTAAAGAAGATAAAATTACTACTACTGAACATAAGGAAATCATGCTTTTGGCATTGCCAATGTTAATGACCTATCTGGCTTTTGCAGTAAACAATAGTGCGGATGTTTTTATTTTAAAAGATAATGATATTGGCACGGACTTAGTAGGTATTTATAAAACTTGTACTAATATATCGATGTTGGCTGCCACATTGTTGGTTGCTTTAAATACAACTGTACAACCTAAGATGACACAACTGTATGCACAAAATAACATGTCTGAAGTGCAACGAATTTCTGTTAAATCATCCAAGCTTATTTTCTTGTTGAGCATTCCTGTTTTTATTATTTTATTGTTTTTTTCCAAACAAGTAATGTGGTTGTATGGGGAAGAATTTATGAAAGGTGCAATCTGCTTATCGATACTTACTATTGGACAAGTAGTCAATACTATTTGTGGTCCTGTAGCACAATTGCTAAATGGTACCGGATATCACAAACAATTTAGAAATATTTCTTTTTTAGGAATGGCTATTAATATCATTGCAAATTTAATCTTGATACCTTTTTATGGAATAATGGGTGCAGCTATTGCCAATAGCATTAGTATGATGGTCTGGAATATAGTAGGTACTTTTTACATCAAACAGAAATTTGGTTTTTATATTGTGTATATTCCGTTTGTAAATTTGAATAAAAAAAATCTATGAATCTATTTGGTTAAATAAGTTGCTTAGATGACTCAAAGCTGTCAGACCAATAAATAAAAAGTAATGATGCATTGTATGCATCCAAAAAAGATGAATATAATGAAAATTGCCGTTTACCTACCAGATACTACACCTTACAGTATGAAACATTGCGCATGGAATATTATGGCAATTCTTCAAGAAAAATATAAAATACAATTTATTACTTTCAAAACTTTAAGTGAATTACCTATTGTAGATGCTGATATTTATTGGGATCCGCGTTGTGGTGGAGGCATTGCGCCAGCATTAGTATTTCGCAAAACAAGAAAACCATTAGTTCTTACGGTTCATGGAATGGCCATGTTTACCTTACCTTTAGATGCCTTTTATTTTTCATGGAAACAAAAAATAGTTGGACAAATAAAACGTTGGAAAGAACGATTGAAATGGAAGTTGATGCAAAAACACATTGCGCATGTAATGACAGTAAGTGAATATACCAAAAGCGAATTAACATCATCCGTTAGCTTTCCAAAAAAAAAAGTAACTGCTGTATGGAATGGAATTGACCATAACAAATTTAAGCCATCAGAAAAAAAACAAGATACAATTCCATATTTTTTGACAGTAATTTCTTACCAAAAGAAAAAAAATTTTGAACGATTACTCGAAGCATATCAATTGTTAGATGAGGAAACAAGACCAAAGTTGATAGCCATTGTAAAACCTTATGAACCAACAGCGGCAATAAAAAAAATTAAAGGCTTAGAAATAATTAATTATGCAATTTCAGAAGAAAGAATAATTGAATTATATCAACAAGCTATGGCATTAGTATTTGTTTCCTTGCACGAAGGTTTTGGCTTGCCTATTGCTGAAGCCATGGCTTGTGGTGTTCCTGTTGTTACTTCCAATAGTACATCGTGTAAAGAAATAGCTGGCGATGCGGCTTTTTTAGTAAATCCCACATCAACAGAAGAAATAAAAAATGCGCTGTCTAAAATAGCAAATGATGCAATGCTACGACAACAATTTTCTGAAAAAGGGATAGCAAGAGCACAGCAATTTAATTGGGAAAAAACGGCAGATGGTTTTTATAAAATAATAAACTCCATAATCAATAAATACTAAATGTCATTCTGACGAAAGTCTGTGTCATGCTAGCGCAAGTGGAAACCTCAATTAGTATTTTTTCTTAGCAGAATCTCTCGTAGAATACTCTGCGTATTTGAGATGCACTGCCTTATTTATGCAGAGTTCATTTCATGAGAATTTGATGGAAAAAAATATTTTTTCTTGTAAAATCAGTAAAATTATGACATTTGTTTTATTAGGATTGTG
>JAGQYE010000066.1 GCA_020436225.1 Bacteroidota bacterium
CATTAGTGGTAACATGGTTGCATACGTGGTGGTGTGCATTCCTTTTCCCCATTTTTCGGAAATTTTGCCTGTTTTTAATTGAAGATTAGGTTGAATAGCATTGAGTAAGGTTGACTTCCCAACGCCGGAATGTCCGACTACCAAAGTAGTTTTGTTTACTAAATTATTTTTTATTTCGTCGATGCCGATTTGTTGCACCATAGAACTGCAAATAACTTCGTAGCCAATGGCATTATACACGAGTTGTATATAGTCTAATTGCTGTTTGTCTTTTTCTTTTAATAAGTCGATTTTATTGATGACAATTTTTACAGGAATGTGAAAAGATTCGGCAGCGGCGATGAATCTATCAATAAAACCTAAGGAAGTGCGAGGCTGTGAAATGGTAACCACCAATAAAGCTAAGTCGATATTGGAAGCAATGATATGGCGTTGATGCTTGTTTCTCGGCGATTGCCGAATGATGTAATTTTTTCGTTCGTGAATTTTACTGATGACGTATTCGTGCTGTTCGGTAACTTCTAATGAAATCAAATCGCCAACGGCAATCGGATTCGTAGTATCTAATTTGTCGATTTTAAATTTTCCTTTTAGGCGAGCATTTATGGTTTTTCCGTCTATCAAAACTTGATACCACGAGCCTGTTGTTTGTAAAATTCTTCCGGTCAATTTGCTTGATTTCTATCCAATCAAAAATAGCGATTTTTTATTTACCACTAAGACATGAAGTAATTAGCTAATTAAACAATTTACTAATTCGCTAATTAAAATTTACCACTAAGGCACGAAGTAATTAGCTAATTAAACAATTTGCTAATTCGTTAATTAAAATTTACCACTAAGACATGAAGTAATTAGCTAATTAAACAATTCGCTAATTCGCTAATTATTTCTTCACTTCCTTTATTTCTTCTAAAAATGTACTATCATTTTCTATGGCGGTGCCGATAACGACAACATCTGCGCCGGCTTGGTAGGCGGTTTCTATTTGGGATTTAGTGCATATGCCACCGCCAACAATTATTGGAACTTTTACCATTTTACGAACGGCACTTATAGTTTCTTTTTTTACCGCATTTTGTGCGCCGCTTCCTGCTTCTAAATAGATACATTGTAAACCTAATTGCTCGCCGGCAAGTGCAGTACAAGCCGCAATTTCGGGTTTGTTTGCCGGAATAGGTGTTGTGTTCGAAATATAAGAAACCGTAGTTGGTGTGCCACTTTCAATTAGAATATATCCGGTAGAAATAATTTGCAATTTACTTTGTTTCAAAATGGGCGCAGCCTGTACGTGGTTGCCAATAAGTAAGTCGGCGTTTCTACCGGAAATTAAACTCAACAACAAAATGCCATCTGCTTTATTGGAAATTTGAGTTGGATTGCCGGGAAAAATAATGACATTTTTTTTGCTGTATTTTTTGATGATAGAAATCGTTGTATCTAAATTATTCTTCAACAATAAACTGCCTCCAACCAAGAAAAAATCAACTTTTGCCTCGTTTGATTTTTCGACAATAGCACGCAATTGTTTTTCATTTACTTTATCCGGATCTATTAAAACCGCGATTTGTTTTCTATCGAATTTTAATTTCATTTGTGTAAAAGTAAGAACTAATATTTAAAAACTATTAACTATTCACTAATAACAATTCTTTGTGCAATGTGTACTTTTGTAGCATGGAAAAAAAATTGCTGTATGGCTGGATGTATGAATTCATTTGGATTGCCGCTTCTTGTTTAGTTGCTTATATTTTATTGTTTCCGGTTCAAGAAGAAATAAGCACGGCACTTTATCAATTTATTGGGATTTGCATAACGATGGTGTTCATTTATTTTCATTTTGTAGCTTTTTTATCTCGTTCTATAATATTGGAAAGTATATGGATGAAATTAATTGTATTTATCCTCAATATCCCATTGTTCTTGTTTGTATTGAATAAATATTATGAATATGGACGAGTTTATGACGAGTACAATTACACTTTACCGGCAACGATGTTTCAACATATTAAATCAGGCACAGAATTAAATGATGTATTATATATAAAGAACCTGATTATCTTTGGAGGAGTAGCATTTCTGTTTTTAATTATATTATTAGAGTTGAGAATTGTTCGGTCTATATTCTTGTCGCGACAATTAGATGCTGTGATTTATAAAAACAGGAAGAAACAACAAAACTAATGTTGGAATTAGTAAGCAATCAACTCAATATATTTAGCATTTTTTCGAATATAATTTTGAATTAATTTCTTGTTGTCAAATGTTTCATTCGTGGCTTTAATGGTGGTTTTTAATTTATCCGGATGTTGTATATAATTAGGTTCGAAGAATCCAAATCCTTTATATTCTCCATTTTCAATTTGTATGGCAGATTTTTCTGCTCCATTTCTGCCAGTGTCAATAATAAAGAAATTTTTATGTGGAAAGATATATTTAGCTAAAGTTTCTTGCATACGTTGGTTGTATTGTATTGCTGTATCAATTTTCTTAAAAGTGGGTTCTAATCGGAAATTAGATAAAATTGCATGCATCATTTTTTCAGCTTTAAACTTTGACGAAAATTTGAGCAAAGGATTTTCATCTTCTTCAACAGCTTTTACAAATATCTTTTGAAATCCATTGTTGTCCGTTTCTGAAAATAAGCCATAACGATAAAAACTATTGGCAATTGGTTTATTATATTTTGGATTGTATTGTTTAATCGCTGCTTTTTCTATTAAGGCAGCAATGAGCTCGTTTCCGGTTAATTCAAAGCTAATATCGTATGTTTCGTTAAACAAGAGTTGCTTGCTTTTTTCATTCGGTTTTATCGAGTAGAGAGCAAAAATATGTTCGCGTATATTTTTAGATTTTTCAACAAAGAGCAAATTTCCGTCTTTATCGTGTAAATAATAAACACCGACTTCTTCAGGCAAAACTTCAATATTTTTATGTGGAATATTTTTAGGCAGATATAATTTTTTTATATCATCTGTCAATAATTCTTTGATGATTTTATTTGTATCGTTAGCAATCAATTGCTCTAACAATAAAGCTGTTGCTGCTGCATCGCCAAAGGCACGATGTCGGTTGTCGATGTCAATGCCTAAATCTTTACAAATATTTCCTAAGCTATAAGATTTTATTTTTGGGAAAATTTTCTTGCTGAGTTGAACGGTGCAAATATGTTTTTTTATAAAAGGAATATTAATGCGTCGGAATTCACTTTTTATAAAGTTGTAATCGAAACGAGCATTATGTGCCACGATAACTTTTCCTTCCAACAATTCTAAAATGGTATCTGCCACATCTACAAACTTTGGTGCATGTTTTACCATAGCATTGGTGATGCCTGTGAAAGTAGAAATAAAACCGCTGATTTCTTTTTCAGGATTGATGAGCGTCGTGTATTCGCCAATTTTGTGCTTGCCGTCGTGCAAAACAATACCAATCTCGATAATACGTTCCGAGTTTATATTTCCGCCGGTAGTTTCTAAATCAATTACAGCAAACATTTTTCTTTATTTATAAGTCCATTGACCATAGTCCATAGTCCATCGTCCATTGACCATCAACCATCGACCATCTCATCTCATCTCATCTCAAATCCAACTCTGTATTATCGCCTATGTTTAAGCTTTGTGAACTGCCCCAAATAAGGGAATCGCTGCCAACTAAAGAATTAAACAAAACCACATCGTTGAGTTTGGTATAGTTTCCGATGATTGAATCTCGTATAATTGCATCGCAAATGGATGTATCATCACCAATAGTAACATTCGGACCTATAATTGAGTTTTTAATAACCGTATTTTTTCCGATAAAAACCGGTGGATTGATAATACAATTGTGCAAATTCTTTTTATAAGTTGGCTGTCTTCGTTTTTTTAGTAAGAGCGCATTTGTCTTTAATAAAATTTCTTTTTGCCCGCAATCATACCAATTATCCACCTTAAATCCTTCCATTTTAATTCCACGAACTATCATACCTTGCAATGCATCGGTGAGATAAAATTCATTCTTATTTCGAATATTGTTTTTGATGTTATAGTCGATACATTTAATTAAACTGTCAAACTCTTTTATTTTATATAAACCAACTAATGCCATATTAGATTTTGGAATAGTTGGCTTCTCAATTACTTGAATAATATTATCATTTTCATCAAAAACAGCAACACCAAATTTTCTTGGGTCATTTACTTTTTTTACGCCTAATGCTGAATTCTTACTTTGTAAGAAGGATTTCCAATCAACATCTAAAATAGTATCACCTAAAACAATTAAAACTTCGCTGTTTTTTGGAATAATTTTTTTGGTAAGCCAGATAGCATGCCCTATACCTTCTCTGTTTTCTTGAACTACATAACTCTTTTTTATGTTGGGATATGTCTCATCAAGATATTCTTTAATTTTTTCTCCTAAATAACCAATTACAAAAACAAACTCGCGAATATCATTTTCCAGTAATTGATCAACGATAAAAGCCAAAATTGGTTTGCCTGCTACCGGAATGAGCGATTTCGGTTGTGTATATGTATGTGGTCGAAGCTGAGTGCCTGCGCCGGCTACCGGAATAATTGCAATCATTGTTTAAAGGTAAAAGTTCTTGTGAAATAGTTAAACATCTTCTGTTTATTTTCTTTATGAGTAGGTAATTTTTAAAAGTTAACAAAAATATTCACTAAGCAATATACATAACTCAAGACTAATAACTATTTTCACAACATGGAACGCGATAAAAAAGTTTTTTCACTTATTAACGACGAATTACATCGTCAAACAGTTGGTATTGAATTAATTGCTTCAGAAAATTTTGCTTCAAAGCAAGTTATAGAAGCTATGGGAACTTGTTTGACTAATAAATATGCAGAAGGCTATCCTGGTAAAAGATATTATGGTGGTTGTGAAGTGGTAGACCAAATTGAACAATTAGCAATAGATAGATTATGTGCATTATTTGGAGCTGAATATGCCAATGTGCAACCCCATTCAGGCGCACAAGCCAATGCAGCCGTTTTCTTAGCTTGTCTTAAGCCGGGAGATACTATTTTGGGTTTCAACTTATCGCATGGCGGACATTTATCGCATGGTTCGCCGGTTAATTTTTCAGGTAAGCATTTTCGCCCTGTTTTTTATGGAGTAGAACAAGCTACCGGCACCATTGATATGGACAAAGTGGAGGCAATAGCACTCCAAGAAAAGCCGAAATTAATTGTTTGCGGTGCATCAGCATATGCCAGAGATTGGGATTATAAGCGTTTTAGGGCTATAGCAGATGCAGTTGGCGCTATTCTATTGGCTGATATTGCGCATCCAGCCGGTTTAATTGCCAAGAAAAAGTTGAATGATCCGATGCCACATTGCCATATTGTTACTTCAACAACTCATAAAACACTACGTGGCCCTCGAGGTGGCATAATTATGTTAGGCAAAGATTTTGAAAATCCTTTCGGTGAAAAGACATTGAAAGGTGAAACAAAGATGATGTCAACTATCTTGAATTCTGCGGTATTTCCAGGGATGCAAGGTGGACCATTAGAGCATGTAATTGCATCAAAAGCAATTGCGTTTGGGGAAGCTTTAACAGATGACTATGATAAATATACAGATCAATTGATGTTGAACGCTCGAGTGATGGCAAACGAATTTGTGAAGCGCGGTTATAATTTGGTTTCCGGCGGAACGGATAATCACTTAATGTTGATTGATTTGAGAAACAAAAATATTTCAGGTCGAGATGCAGAAAAAGCTTTAGGTTTAGCAGATATAACTGTAAACAAAAATATGGTACCGTTTGATGATAAATCTCCTTTAGTTACGTCAGGTTTGCGTATAGGCACACCGGCTATTACCACAAGAGGTTTAAATGATCAAGATTGTTTACAAGTAGTAGATTGGATAGATACTATAATTAACCGTCCGTCAGATACAACACTAATAGAAGAAATAAGAGGAAAAATTCATCAATTTATGTCCAATTTTCCTTTATATTGATTTTTTTATAGAATAGTTTTTTTATAACTATTGCTTTTATTTTTCACTTTCATAGAATCATGTTCAATTTATAATTTTTTGATACTTATCAACTATAAATGTTAAAGTAATGTTAAATATAATCGATTTTATGACAAAAATTATCTTTTTTTGAACAAAATGTTGATTTCTTTCAAGTAAATGAATAGTTTTGTCATCCAATTAATACAGAACAAGTTTGCATAATTCGGTATTAATTTCACTAAAGTTAACACATACAATCCCTAAAGTTCTTATCACATGAAATATTGTAAGCTGATATCCAAAAGATATCTTTTGGATGTAATTAGTGAACGAAAAATGAGGATTAAACCATGTTTACATATTCATTTGAATGGTTAATGTCTGATTCTTGATTAAATCAAGAATTACAATCAGACTGTGAGATTGAGTTTTTTATTAAAAAGATCCCCCCCAACTGATCTTGATTTATTGAAAATTCTTAGAAAGTTATTTTTAAGAAATGTTATATCTGACTTTAGTCGATAGGTGTAAGATTTTTGGGAAATTCTTTCAAAGTTTAATGAATAAATATATAAAAAATTATTATGAATAAAAATACTTTCAAACTACTTCAACTAAGCGCAGTTGCTTTGATGTGTAGTCGATATAGAAATTTATATTCACTTCAAGTTCCAACGTATATGAAAAAATCACTGTTGCCATTCTTAATGGTTTCGTTTGTAACCTTATTCAACGGACAAACCATACAAGCGCAAACTCTAAAAGCAGTAAAGGAAGACGATTTAGATAAGTCAGTAAAAGAAATGTTGAATAGATATGATAAACAAATCTATTTTACAGAAAATAAAGGTCAATGGCCAGAGAATGTAATTTACAAAGCTGATTTTAAGTTTGGACAAGCAATTGCCACAAGAAACGGGATGTTGGTAGGAAGTTTTGATCCGGCATCAGTAAATGAAATTCGCGAACGTGGAGATGAAGAAGAAGAAGCAATTCATTTAGGCTTACCGTATGATAAAAATAAAAGACAAGCCAATACGAATGTAAAAGGGCATGGTTGGTTGATGAATTTCTTAAACCCTTCATCCAAGATGAAGATTGTAACAAGCGACGAGCATAAAGAGAAGTTTAGCTATTTTAATCTAAACTCTAAAGCAAATAGTACGTCAGATAACCTTAACTTTCAAGAGATTTGGTATAAAAATGTATATGATAATGTAGATGTACGTTATTATCCATCAGAACACGGAACATTAGAGTACGATATCGTTTGTAAGCCGGGATTTAAAAATGAAAATATCGCCATCCAATTTGATGGTATTGAGCAGTTGAAAGTAAATAAAGAAGGAATTCTAACTTTCGAAACTTCTGTTGGAGAAATGACTTTCCCAAAACCAATCGTTTATCAAACATTAAATGGTAAAAGAGTAAGTGTAGAAGCTGAATATGTAGTATCTAATAATAATGTTTTAAGTTTTAAATTAGGTGATTATAATCATGCTTCACCATTAATTATTGACCCGATTGCATTACGTTGGGCAACATGGATTACGAATAACTCCGATGGAGAGGACCATGGTCACGGTGTTTGGGTAGATGAGTCAGATGGTGCAATTTATATATTGGCACGTATTATTAATTCCGGATTAATTACCGTTGGACCATACCAGGCAAATAGTGCAGGAAGTTTAGATATTGTATTAGGGAAATACCTTGAACCGACAACGGTAGGTGGATCTGGTTCTCGTGTATGGCAAACATATTTAGGCGGTAGCAATAATGATAATCCTTATGCATTAGAACAAGGACCGGATGGAAATATTTATCTTACAGGTATCACAGGAAGTAGCAACTTCCCAATGTTAGGAGGTTCTGCATTTAGTGGTTCAGGTTTAGATGGTCGTAGCCAAAGTGGAAATAATATATTTGTTACTAAAATTAATAAAGCAGGTAATTCTATTAAGAGTGCTGTAGTTGGAGGAAATGGAGAAGATCAATCTTTCGACTTAAGATTTGATTCTGATGGTAATATTATCGTTGGTGGATATACAAAAAGTACAAACCTTGGTTCCAGATATGGTGGTTTGGCATCAAATACAAATAATGGAGGAGAAGATGTAATCCTCTTTAAGATAAATGCAGATTTAGATAATATAATCTGGATGAAGAATTATGGTGGTTCTAGTAATGATAGAATTAATATCATAAATGTTAAAAGTTCAAACGATGATATATATGTCGGAGGAACAACATCTTCTTCAAATTTTCCAACTTTAAGTGCTAGACAATCTACAAGAGGTGGTAATCAAAGTGGCTTTTTACAAAAAATGAACTCATCAGGTACATTACAATGGAGTTCCTATTTTCAATCATCTTCTAGTAGAGATGCCTCAATCTTGTGTATGGAGCTCAACAGAACACAAGATACTTTATATTTTGGAGGTTTAACTACAGGACTTAATTCATCCAATGTTACTTCAGGTTCATTAGATAATTCATATAATGGAAATGGAGACTTTTTCGTGGCGAAGATGGACTTAAACCAGAATTTCAAAGCAGGTACTTACTTAGGTGGTTCTGCTTTAGAAGATAATATGATGGGTTTAAATTTAGATGAAAATAATGACGTCTATATTTTTGGTTATTCCAGAAGTACTAATTTCCCAACAACATCAGATGCCTTGCAAAGCTCAAATTTAGGTGGACAAAGCAGAGGTTCAGATAAAACATTTACTAAAATAAAATCAGATTTAAGTACTGTTTTGTATAGTACATATTATGGTGGAACACGTGACGATTATGACCCGGTTGGAGAAAGAGGTATTAAATTCTCTAACTGTAGAATATACACGATTGTAACATCAACTTCAAATGATGTTCCTTTAACTCAAGGTGCAATAACCGCAACTCGACCAAATACAAATACATATGAACCGGGTTTAGTAGTTTGGGCAAATCCACCGGATTTTATTAATAACAGCATTGCATCTAATCAAACAATATGTCCGGGAGTAACACCGAATGATATAATAGGTTCAGAACCTTCTTATAAATTACCAACAATTGTAAGAAATGGAGTTACTTCACAATATCCAAGTTTGAATGGAGCTAATACTTACCAATGGCAAATAAGTTTAGATAGCATTAATTGGACGAATGTAGTAGGAGCTACAAGCAAAGACTTGCCGGGTTCTTTACTTGGACCAATTACAGAAAAAACATATATACGAAGAATTATTGGTGGCGATGCTTGTGTTATTGAACAGGGTTTAGTATTGTATATTAATACACTAAGTGTTACAGGTGTAAGCACCAATACAACTTGTCAAGGATACGGAGATGGTACAATTACTTTAAATCCTAAGAATGGTACTCCAGGTTATACCTATATGTGGAATGATGGAGTAACAACAAAGAATAGAACTGGTTTAAGTGAAGGAAATTATTCTGTTACAGTTACAGATGCAGCTGGTTGTAGTGTGGTAAAATCATTTACCATTAATTTTACAAACCCAAATCCAAATGTTTCTGCAACCGCAGCTCAAAGTTCGATATGCGAAGGAACTTGTACAACTTTAAGCTACTCAGCAGATATTCCGGTTACTGTGATTGGCTGGTATTCTTCTTGTCCAGCTAAAAATAATAAACTTGTTGGAACAGGTACTACCTATCAAGCATGCCCTACAACAACTACAACATATAGCGTTGTTGTACAATCA
>JAGQYE010000067.1 GCA_020436225.1 Bacteroidota bacterium
AAATTAGGATAAGAAGCATGAATTGTTGCAGTATCCCAAATTAAAATATCGCCTTTTTGCATGTATATCGGCTTCATATACTTCCATAATAATTTAGTTTGTTTTTCAAAAACCCAAGGCACATTTAATGAACGTTGATGATTGCCCCAAAGTTGACTGCCTTTTAATAACATCACAGCGCCGTTTTGTTCGTTGATATCAACTAATGGAATCCAAACAAATAATCCATTGTCTTTAGTTTCATCAATCACCGGTGCATCTTGATGTGGATTGAGTTCACTCACTTTTGATGGCGGTTTGATTTGGAACGCACCGGTTGTATTTTCATCAAACACATTTTTATCGAATACATTGGGCAAAAAATCTTTAGAAAATTGACCGATGCTTTCCATTACAAAATTCCGAATTTCAGGCGAGCGAAATCGTCCACTATTTTGAAATTTATCTTGAACACGATATTCCGGAAATTGCGTTAGTTTTTGATAGGTTTCTTGCAAGAAATCGAGTTGTTCCTTAGGGACAACATTTTTCAAAACTGTATAACCTTGTTGCTTAATGTCGTCCATTTTTGATTTATCCAAAAAATAATTGTGCGGAAAAACTCGTTCCGGAATTTTAATTTCTTTTGGTTTAAATATTTTGTCAAAAATCGACATCAAATATGCGTGTTTATTCTATTGAAAAATACGTTTTATTTTTTCTATCCAACTTTTATTGTTTTGTTGAAGATACAGAAAATCATTCGGTAAATGTTGATGAAATTCAGCTTCAATTTTTTGCCAAGTCAACGTTGAATTTGGCATTTTTGTTTGTTGTAACAGTTGATTTTTTGCTCGTATGCTTTCTGCATTAAACGTATAAAAATCTTCTTCGTCCGCTTGGTAAATTTCTATATTGTTGTTTGCTGTTCCAATAGCTACTTGCAAAGCAGCGGTTTTATCTTTTACGCCAATAATACCTACATTTCTTGCTATATCGGTTGTGTTTGGTCGTGAGTAATGCACTAATTTATGATTGTATAAAATGGCTTGTCCGGACTTTAATTCCGGCTCGTATCCAATCTTTAAAAATTGATTGGAGAAATTTTCATATTCATTCAGAATTTGGAAACCTCGAATGCCTGTTTTCCATAAATGCGAACCCGGAATTACCCCTAAAGTTCCGTTTTGCTTGTTGGTGTCCACCAAAGTTGTCCATAAGTTATAAGAATTGTATTTTGTTTCATCTACAATCGACCAATCGTTGTGTGCTTTTAAAATGTTTTTGCCTTTTCGTTTGGTAGCTAATGTGCCACCAAGCAATTCCAATTCCGGAAATAAAATCGAAATTTTTTCTTGTAAAATATGATGCAATTGTTGGTTGATATACGTTGAATCTTCTTTATTTAAAAAGTGAGAAGAAGAAATAAAATCCTGTCCGTCTTGATGCAAAAATTGCGTGCATAATTGATTTAAAAAATCAACTTCTTTTTTATCTAAAATATCTAAGATAACAAAACCATTTTCAGCCAACGATAAGGAAACATCTTTTTGCATATTACTATCTAAGTACTTTATTTAATATATGTTTCGGTAAACTCAGCACATTTTTTATTTTAGTTGAAAACGAATCTTTCATTTGACTGCCAAATAATTTCATCATGTGATTTGTCAACTCTTTGTTATAAGCATTGCCGGCTTCTACAACGCGTTTTTTCATGTCATCTTTGCTGAGATTTTCCCATTTATATGGAATTTCTTCCAGCAATTTATACTCGCTGATAATTTTTCCGGCGTCATACATTTTGGATAGCGTTCCATTGTCGTATTGCTTGAAAAATTCAGGTGTTACTTCGTATTTCAACAATACATCTTTCGTTCCGGGTTTTAAATAATAATGTCGCAAGACAGCATCTTTTTGTGTGAAACTCAAACCAACCGCCAATCTTGGCTCTTCTGTAATATTTGGCGGCGATGCGTGAAAAGTTCTATTGTCAAATATGAGTGCTTCACCGGCTTTCATCGGAATTAAATCAAAATATGGAAACAAGGAAAAAAGATGTGCAGCCAACGGCGACGGCACTTGCGGCGATGGCGAAGGTCGAACATTATTGAAAAATTTTTGACTTCCTTTTATTACACCTAAGCAACCATTTTCCATTGTAGTGTCAACCAACGGAATCCAACATGTAACAGAGCAATGTTGCGTTTCATCTTCTACAAACGTCCAATCTTGATGCGGCGGCACAACACCTTTGTTGTTGGTATCTTTTATCACATAACTTGCCGTGATTAATTGATAAGGCGCCAAATAGTTAGAAACAGAAGCCATTGCCACCGATTCAATTTTTTGCATCATCTCATCAACCAATTGCTTGTTTTCATGATCCATACCAACATAAAAACCATAGTCGGTTGTCTTTTTTATGCCTGAATTAAAATAATAATCTCGCAACTCATTGACTTGTTGCGTATTTAATGCAGGCAATTTTATATAGCCGTTTTTTTCAAAAAAAGCTTGATGTTCTGTATTCTTAAAAAGAGGTTGCATAGTCGAATATTGTTGTCTGTTTTGATAAGCTTTTTCCAGAAACATTTTTTCTGTAAACACAGATGGCGAATAAGGAATTGTTTCTATTAAAGTGCCGATTTTTGGTTGCTGTATTATTTCCGGATAATGTAAAAATAAATCGTCGGGCATTGCATATTTTGAAAGTTGTTTTTTGTTGCTATCAAAATATAACATAAATAAATTGGCTGCTTTAGGCAGTATACCAATAGTTACTGCCAAGCGTTCGGTGTTAGAAGAATTTGGAAACGAAGCATGCATTAATTTTTGATTGAAAATAAATGCTTCGCCTGCTGCTAATGGAAGTGTTTTTAAATAAGCATTAAAAGCTGTTCGTTCTTTTTCGAAGGCAACCGGCAAACTTGGTGCTCTAAAATTATTTTCTACTTGATGACTTCCAGGAATGACGCGAATCGCACCATTGTGTGGCGTTGTATCTTGCAATGGAATCCAAATAGTATAAGAACCAAACTTATCTTCATCTGTAACTGTCCAATCTTGATGCAAGGGCAACGGATTATTTTCGTTTGGATTTTTCTTTAAAAACGAACTGCCGATAATTTTATAATTGTCAAATGTCTCTTCTAACTTTTGTTGAACGATGGAAATAATCGCATCATTTACTTTTTTTTTTAGTTGGATGTTCGGATGAAAAGAAGTAGAATAAAAGCTTGTTTCTTTATCATTGAAATGAGCATAATAGATGGATTTTATCTTCTCAATTTCGCTTGCATTTAAAAAAGGAATTGTAAAATATCCATTGCCGTTTAGTAGCTGCTGATTGTATTTATCTTTAACCTGTAACATTAACTAAATACAGCTTTTAGTTTATCGAATAGTCCGACTTTTTCTTCTTCTTCGTCAATTCTTTTTCCAAAAATGCCATTGTCAAATTCTTTAATCGACATATCGAAAGGTTTGTAAGCTATCGTCTTTAAGGTATGTACGTTTTCTGCTTTTTTCCAAGGATTAAATTCCATATAAAACTCTCTATCTACTTCTAACACTTCTACTTTGTTTTTATGTTTAGAAGCGTCCATGTGATAATGAATTGATTTTTCTTCTTCCGGAATTAAAATTAATTGAATCGCCAAACGCAAATCATCTGTTTGGTTGATGGCAGAATAATGCACCAAACTGTCGTCTAAAATTACGGCTTGTCCGGCTTTCACATTCATCGGCACTAAATATTTTTCTATTATTTTATGCTTGATATTTTCCAATTCCCAAGGCACCATCGGGCCGCGCACTTTGCCGAAACGTTTGTGTGAACCCGGCACAACTTGCAAAGTTCCGTTGGCTTCGTTGCTATCTACCAACGGACACCAAATAGAAACAGATGTACATTTTGCTTCATCTACAAATGCCCAATTTTGATGCAATGGTACTTCTCCATTTTTCGTTTTTTTTCTGATAAAATTGGCGATAATAGGTGTGTAGTTGGCCAAATATTTTTTTACATGTGGCGCAAATGCCTGAGTGATTACATCAAACACTAAGCGTTTATAATCGATGTTTTTGTCGATAAATGTAAAATCGTAGGTAATCATATCCTGAATGCCCGCATCTTCCGATTGAATTAAACCGCCACTTTGCGAAAGTGTATCAAAATATTGTGTTCTGAGAGATTGAACTTCAGTATCATTTAAAAATGGAATAATGACATAACCATTTTTCTGAAATTCAGCTTCTAAATTGGTATCGTTTAAGACAGTGCGCATAATATAAGAGTATGATTCAAATTTAGTATTTTTGAAGCATAGTTAATATACTAAAATTTTAGTAATTCATGTCCATATTTGATAAGTTGACGTTTAAAAAGAAAGAGGAAAACCATCCTAAAAATGTTGGCGATTTTTACAATAAAAATCACGGCGCATTTTTACAAGTATATGGCGAAATAATCCAAGCATTTCGCACGAATAATTTGAGCACAATTTTGGATTATCAAATTCAAAGTATTGGTTTGAAGAAAGAACATAGAGTGTTGGATGCCGGTTGCGGTGTTTGCGGACCGGCACGTTATTTTGCTCAACTGGTTGCATGCGAAATTGATGCCGTAACTATTTCTGAAACGCAATTGAAATTTGCGCAAGAAAAAATTGTAGAAGAACAATTGCAAGAAAAAATTCACACACATTTATACGATTATCATTTAGTAGATAAATTATTTCCTAAAGAAACATTTGATATCGTTTATTTTTTGGAGTCGTTTGGACATTCTACAGATAAAGAAAAATTGCTGAAAGCGGTTTGGAAAGTGTTGAAGCCCGGTGGCGAAGTCTATATCAAAGATTTGTTTCGTCGAATTTCAAGAAGCAAATTGGTACAATTTAAAATCGACAATGAAATAAAACGCATCAACAAAGCCTATTATTACGATGTAGCCGACTTGAATAATTTTTTAAATATAGTTCGAGAGATTGGCTATGTGATTGTGTTTGTAAAAACGATAGATATTCCTTTGGATGATTTTGAAAACCTTTCTATCTCTAACGAATTTCAAGAATTAACCGGTATTGCAAAAATTGACAATTGGGAAAAGTACATTTTCCCGATAGATTTTTTTGAAGTGAAATTATACAAACCGGAATACGATATTAAAAAAGGAATGCATCGTTATTTCTTGCAGAATATATTTCAAATTCAGATGAATCACGTGCATAAAAACGAAATTTAATTTGTCATTTTTAGAGAAAATACAACATCGAATTTGGAATAATGCACAATATAAATTCAGCATTATTTTTTGTAGCATTTATGTTGTTTTATTTTTCGGAAAATCCATTCCTGAAAAAATTATACTTTATATTTTAGTGTCAATTTTACTTTCTATTGGCGTTGCCGGAATGGGCTATGTGTTTAATGATTGGAATGATTATAAGGACGATGTAAAAAATAAGAAACGCAATTTGTTTGTTGATTTTTCTAAGATGAATTCTGTTTTTTTGGTAGTGTTATTTCTTGTTTTGTCTGTTTTTCCTTGGTTTATTTTGCCGTTTGATAAAACGTCTTTTGTTTTAATTGGATTGGAGTTCTTTTTGTTTTTGGTGTATGCTTTTCCACCATTTCGACTAAAAGAAAAAGGAATTGTTGGAGTTGTTGCAGATGCGTTGTATGCGCAAGTTGTTCCTTGTTTATTAGCAACTTACACGTTTTCGAAAATAACTTCAGATGTAGAATTTTCATTTTTCTTCATCATTATTTATGTGATTTGGTTGTTGTTTATGGGTATTCGAAATATCTTGAATCATCAACTTGATGATTATGCGAATGACAAAAATTCCAAGACGAATACATTTGTAATACAAAACGGTATTGAAAAGAGTTCTGCGCTTGTATATAGATTTTTAATTCCGATAGAATTTTTACTTTTTATAGGCTTACTTTATTCCTTGCCATTAAATTTTCCCATTTTTTTGTTGGTTTATTTATTGTATATGTTGATTTATATTCTTGTTTTCTATTTTAAACAATCAACAATAAAGACAAATACAGCTACTTTATTTGAGTTTTTCAATAAACGACTTTTAAACGAGTTTTATGAGATTCATTTGCCGATTATTTTGTTGCTGTTTTTTAGTTTTTATAATCCTTTTTTTATTTGGATTCTCATTTTAAATTTGATAATGTTTTCTCAGCTATATTATCATTTTATACTTAATTTTATAAGAAAATATTTTTGATTCTACTTCCTTTTTTTTAATATTTATTTGCTTTCATCACGATTTAAATTTTTAGTCTATTGGAAAAATGTTTCCTTATACGATAAACATATTACACCATTCCCATTTTCATTGAGTATTAGTAAATTCTTAAATATTAATAACTAAATTATACTTGTATAAGTAATATCAAAATAAATATAGTGTTTGTTTTACTTTGTGAAATATTACTACTTCGCCTTAGAATATATTTCTCTTACTAATGGAGAATGTTGGATGATAAATAAGAAAAAATCATTGATTTTATTAAATGGGAAATGTAATTTCCGAACAATATCAATAAATAAAATAACACGCGTTTCTTCACTATCATTCCAAGCCTCGTGCGTGTACGTATCATCAAAAATAAAGGCTTTCCCTTCTTGCCAATGGCAGATAGTTCCGTCAATATTAATAGCACATTTTTTATATTCTTTTGGTATAACAATACCAAGATGATAGCGCAACACACCTTTGTATGGACCTCTATGTGGAATGAGTTTAGTGCCAGGATTAAACACAGAAAAAAATGCCGTTTTTATGCTTGGAATTTTTTCTAATAATTGATGAGTTTGTTGGAAATATTCTGCTTGTTTGTTTACTTTTCTTCCGTATATGCGCAATATAACAGCTTGCCATTTTTTTCGCTCAACAATGCGTTGTTGGCTTACCGATAATTCATCAAAGTATTGAAGTGTATCTTGTTTATTTTGATAGGATATATATTCTTTTTTTATGGTATCGAAATGTTGAGTTAAAAGTTCTAATTCAGGATAGTTTTCATTCGGAATTATCGCTTTGTCTTTATTACCAAAGAAGATAAAAAATTCTACTGCTTCTACTAAAAAAGTTAAAATCTTACGCTTGATTTCATTATACACTTTTGACATTTTTATGTTCTTTCTATTTTTAAATTCATCTAGCCAAATCTACATTTTATATTCAGTATATTTGCAAAGGTAAAATTTTAGATATGGACATTCAACATCAACAAAAAACTACAGGTGAATTTTTTATTGTAAACGAGCAACAAGAAAAAGTAGCTGATATATTGTATTATATGAAAGATGAAAATACTATGGTCATTGAACATACCAATGTAGATAAAAGTTTGGCAGGACAAGGTATTGGCAAAAAGTTGGTTGCTGCCGGTGTTGAATTTGCGCGTGAACATCATCTAAAAATTATTCCTGAATGTCCGTATACAAAATCAGTTTTTGAGAAAACACCGGAATATGCAGACGTTTGGGAGAAATAAATAATATAGCACGCTTTATCCAATTTATTAAGAATGATAGTTTACACCTTAACGGCAAATGTAGATGAAGATATCGCAACAGATTGGTTGCTTTGGATGAAGCACGAAATTCTTCAATTTGTACACGATACTAATTTATTGGTAGAGTACAAACTGTTTAAAGTATTAAACGATAAGGAGGGCGTAACGTTTACCTTTCAACTTTTCTTCCAAGATGAAACGGCCTATCAATCTTTTATTCAATATCATCATGCGGAGTTTGCATCCAAAATCAACGAACGATATACCGATAAAGCCGTTTATTTTAATACACTTCTGCAACAGCTTTAATTTTTTTTCTAATTTTTTTCTTGGATTTTGATTCTTTATAGTGATATTTTTCTGAAATCTCAATCCTAAGTTGTGAACATCAGTTTATTCTTTTTTGATAACTTTTTTAATTATCATAAATATTAAGTAACTGATTATTAAGCTATTGTGTTTTCTGAATAAAAATTATACTAACTTTAGGTATTGTTAAAAATCATGGTTTTTATATTTTTGTATTTTCTCGAATTACCTCAATTCCATAATTATGAAAACAGTTGAAACTCCTAATAAACTCCAAACGTACACACAAGAAGAAGCATTTGCTGCCACATTAAAATATTTTAAAGGCGATGATTTAGCTGCCAGAGTATGGTTGAACAAATATGCATTAAAGGATTCCGATGGCAATATCTTCGAAAAAACGCCGGACGATATGCATCGCAGAATTGCTTCAGAAATTGCGCGCATTGAAGCGAAATATCCCAATCCAAAAACAGAGCAGGAAATTTTTGATTACATCAAAAATTTCCGCTATATCATTCCGCAAGGTAGTCCAATGACCGGCATTGGCAATCCATATCAAATTGCTTCTTTGTCGAATTGTTTTGTTATCGGCAATCGCACCAATTCCGATTCTTACGGTGGCATTATGAAAATTGATGAAGAACAAGTGCAATTGATGAAACGTCGCGGCGGTGTCGGGCACGATTTATCGCATATTCGTCCCAAAGGTTCAGCTGTAAAAAATTCGGCACTAACTTCAACCGGTTTGGTGCCGTTTATGGAACGCTATTCCAATTCCACGCGCGAAGTAGCACAAGACGGTCGTCGTGGTGCGTTGATGTTGTCGGTTTCCATCGCGCATCCGGATGCCGAAGATTTTATAGATGCCAAATTGGAACAAGGAAAAGTAACAGGCGCCAATATTTCTGTGCGCATCAGTGATGCTTTTATGCAAGCCGTAGAAAAACAGACAAGTTTCGAGCAGCAATTTCCGATTCATAGTTTAAATCCAACCTTCAAACAAGAAATTGATGCTACAACATTATGGAAAAAAATTGTTCATAATGCTTGGAAATCAGCGGAGCCGGGCATCTTATTTTGGGATACAATTATTCGAGAATCTTTGCCGGATTGCTATGCCGATTTCGGTTTTCAAACCGTATCCACTAATCCTTGCGGTGAGATTCCACTTTGTCCGTATGACTCTTGTCGTTTGTTGGCGATCAATTTATTGTCTTATGTGGAGCTGCCATTCACCAAACATGCCGAATTTAATTGGGATTTATTCAAACAACATATTGCTGTTGCCCAGCGAATGATGGACGATATCATCGACTTAGAATTAGAAAAAATTGATGCCATATTAGAAAAGATTCATCAAGATCCGGAAGATGAAGCTATTAAACATACAGAAATCAATCTTTGGACAAAAATAAAAGAGAAATCTATTCAAGGACGACGAACAGGAATTGGTATTACGGCAGAAGGAGATATGTTGGCTGCTTTAGGCATGCGTTACGGTAGCGATGAAGCTATTGAGTTCTCTGTAAATGTCCATAAAACATTGGCAATCGAAGCCTATAGAGCATCGGTGCATACAGCGAAAGAACGTGGCGCATTTGAAATCTTTGATGCGGAACGCGAAAAAAATAATCCATTTATGCAACGATTAAAAGAAGCAGATTCTCAATTGTATTATGAGATGTTGGAATTTGGCAGAAGAAATATTGCGTTGCTGACTATTGCACCAACCGGCACAACCAGCTTGATGTCGCAAACTTCTTCCGGCATAGAACCTGTGTTTTTGCCGGTGTACAAACGAAGAAGAAAAGTAAACCCGAACGACAAAAATGTGCGGATTGATTTTGTGGATGAAGTTGGCGATTCTTGGGAAGAATATGTGGTCTTTCATCATCGCTTTAAAGAATGGATGGAAGTGAACGGCTATAACACAGAACGAAATTTTACGCAAGAAGAATTAGATGAGTTAGTAAAGAAATCGCCGTATTATAAAGCGACTTCGAATGATGTTGACTATTTGAAGAAAGTGCAAATGCAAGGAGCGATTCAAAAATGGGTGGATCATTCGATTAGCGTAACGATTAATATGCCGAATAATGTAACAGAAGAATTAGTTGGACAATGTTATATGGAAGCGTGGAAAGCCGGCTGCAAAGGTGTTACAGTTTATCGAGATGGATCTCGTTCCGGCGTGTTGATTAGTAATGAAGAAAAGAAAGAGAACGTTGAGCAACAAGATACATCTTCGCATTTTCCGCGCACACGACCGGCAACCTTGAAAGCTGATGTGGTGCGTTTCCAGAATAACAAAGATAAATGGATCGCTTTTATTGGTTTGATTGATAATAAACCGTATGAGATTTTTACCGGTTTGAGTGATGATGAAGACGGCATTTTATTGCCACGTTGGGTAAACGAAGGTGTGATTATTAAAAACAAAGAAAACGATGGCACATCACGTTATGATTTTCAATATAAAAATCAACGCGGATACAAGACAACAATAGAAGGCTTATCGTATAAGTTTAATCCGGAATATTGGAATTATGCCAAGTTGATTTCCGGCACTTTGCGCTTGGGTATGCCAATAGAAAATGTGGTTGATTTAATTAGCAGTTTGGATTTCGACGAAGCAATCAATACTTGGAAAAATGGTGTAGTGCGTGCATTAAAACGTTATGTTCCGGATGGCACGATGGCTACCAAATCTAAGTGTCCGAATTGTGGCTCGGTTAACCAGCAATATTTAGAAGGTTGCTTGACCTGCAAAGATTGTGGTGCTTCCAGATGCGGATAATCAACAAAATGTTTTTAAGTAATATTTACTTTTATTTTTAGATTAGCCTAAAATAATATTTAACAAACATAGGATATTTTTTCTATTTTTGAATAATGAGTGCCTATCTTTTATTATTCAGTTGTTGCTTATTTTTGAATATATCGGCACAAGAAAAAGATACAACAGAGATAGAATCAATTTCAACTGACAGACCGGACCAATCAGAGTCGCCGACTGTTTTGCCGTTCAAGCATTTTCAAATGGAAATTGGTGTAAATGTTGAAAGTGAAGAAAAAGAATTGAGTTTTGTGCATCCAACTATTTTATGGAGAATTGGCATTTTAAAATCAACTGAATTGCGTGTAACTACGGATGTTCTTACGCAAAAAGATACCACCGGAAAATATAAAGTAGGCTTTGCGCCAATGTCGATTGGATTTAAAACAAAAATTTGCGAAGAACGAAAGGCACGTCCGGCAATAGCCATTTTAAGTGCGGTTACTATTCCTTATCTCTCTACAAAAATTCAACGTACTAAATATTTTGCTCCGGAAATTATTATGGCATTCGAACACAGTTTTAAAAAGAATATTGGGTTAGGATATAACGGCGGTATGCGTTGGGACGGGTTTTCTCCACAACCTGCTTTTATTTATTCTGTTGTGAATGATATTGGGTTTGCAAAAACCTGTAGTTTCTTTTATGAATTTTATGGTGAAATTCCTATTCAGCAACGAAGTACACACAGTTTTGATACAGGCATAACTTGGGTTATCCAAAACAATATGCAAATAGATTTTTCGGGCGGCGTACAACTTTTCCCTTTTGCAAAAGCGTGGTTTACATCAATAGGATATTCGTTTAGAGTGCCGAATTAAATGCTAAAGTGCTTTAATAAAATCGTTGACTAATTTTTCCATCTTAACCAAATCTTTATTGCCATTGCTGTAAAAACGGAAATGATCGGCATTGCTTTTGGAATATTCAGAATAAAAGCAATTTGAACTATTTTTACATAGTATTTTTACTTCTTCATTTCCGGTTGATTTTATTACAGTTGTGTTTTGTTTTAACGAACTTATGTCGATGTATGAACTATAAGTTTTGCCAAGTGTAATAAAATTGAAATATACTTTTCCGTTTTTTACTTCTACATTTTTATAAACTGAAGGATTGAAAATTTTTAGGTAATCATTCAAATTTTTTAAAGCAGTTCCATATTTAGATACATCAGATTGTGTTTTTGTGCTAGTTGAGCTATTGTTAGAAGAATTATTGTAATCATCATATCCGCCAAACAACCACATCCACAAATCTTCGTCTTCATCATTGTTTGAGTTTGATGAATTAGAATCATCTGTATGATTTTTCTCGTCTCTCAAGGCATTTGCTCGAGCTTTACTTAGATCTGTGCTAGATGTATTGTTGAAATAAGCATTTTTCAAGTTATTGAATAATGTAATTAATTCAGATGTATTGAAATCTGTATTTTGAGAGAAACTTAGTTGTGGATGGTAACTATTTGTATACGTAGAGTAAACGCAATTATCTCCGTTTTTACATAATATTCTAACTTTTCTTTTATAAGTTTCTTCTTCTACTTTACCTAAATCGCTCATTAATGTTTTAGTATATTTTCCGGTTGGAAATCTATCGTACAAATAACCATCTTTAATTTCTAAATAACCATAATATCCGTTGTCAAAAGTTTTAAGGTATTTATTTAATTTATCTAAAGCATCTTTATAATTATTTGTAGTATTCGTTGTTGTTGATTTACTTGCTGTAATGTCAATATTTGATTTAAGATTATCAAAATCTATTGAAGATGAAGAATTGTTTTTATTACCTAAATAAGCATCTTTGAAATCATTTAAAAGTGTGGCTAATTTTTTCTTATCAATATTGCTACTACTTGAATATATGGCATATTCTTCTCTGCCATTTTCTTTCCAATCGGTTTCTATACATTTATTATTGTTCTTGCATTTAAAAATTACGCGGAAATATTCAGGTTGAACAATAGCACCTTCTATATCTTCCATTTTAAATTTATTGTATTTTCCGGCTTTAAATCGCTCGTATATATAGCCACCTTTTACTTCATAATAACCATAATAGCCACCATCTAATATTTTTAAATAATCGTTTAATTTTTTTAATTCTGATTGATAGTTATTAGTCGAAGTTGACTTTGAAGTAGTGTTAGTTTTGGGTGCAACTTTTGCAAGTTGATCAATATCTTTAGTTTTATTTTCGCTGTTATTTGATTTCTCATCGATGTGATTATCATTAAAATTAAAAACAAGCTCTATGGTTTTGTTGTTATTAATATCCAAAGTTTTTTCATAAATACAATCAAAACTATAATCGTTTGCAACAGTTCGTTCTTCCCAAATATTATCATAATTAGCTAACAAAACTGCTTTAATTTTTTGAGAACCGATAGGTACCTTAACAGTTACACTATTAGGAATAGTTTGATTCTTAGGAGTACTTTCACCTAATTCTTTATCGTTAGTGAAAACACGCAATTTCGTATGATGGTCGTAACCACTTACAGTACCTACAGTTGAATATTTAATAGTAAGATTGTACGTTTCTGCTGCAAACGAAGCTGTGAAAATGCCAGCAACTCCTAATACGAAAAGTATGATTTTGATTTTGTTTCTCATGTAATTGGTTTTAATTATATCGATGTAAAGTACTTTAAAATTTACATTTTTAAAATACCATTTTATACGGATAAAATAATCCTATAGATTGGTTACCTTATTTAATGAATTATACAATTCTTGTACCAATTTTTTGTAGCCTAAATGAAAGGAATTTTTAGATGAACTAACATCTTAAATCAAAAATTATAATTAAATGGATTAAACTTGTAACGTTTCCCAATTTTGCATCAACTTTTCTAATGCTTGTTTTTCTTTTCCTAATTGTTCTATAATCGCAGCGTCGTATTTTCCTTCTTCAGAAAGTTGTTCTATTTTTTCTTCTAATTTCTTGATGTCAAATTCTTTGATAGCAATCTCTTCTTCAATTTTGGAAATTTTATTTTTCAATTGCTTGTCTTGATTTGTAGAACTTGAAGTCTTAGTAATATTATTTGCAGATTTAATTTCTATTTTTTCTTCTCTCAATTCTACTTCTCTAAAATCATTTAGTTTGCGTTCTTCAAAGAAGTCGTTTACGTCGCCAGGATATTCTTTAACAACACCATTGTTGAACTCAAATACTTTGTTGGTCATGCCGGCTAAAAAATCTCTGTCGTGTGAAACTACAATCACCGTTCCCGGATATTTTGCAATTGCATCTTTCAACACTTCTTTTGCTCGAATATCCAAGTGATTGGTTGGCTCATCAAGTATAAGTGTGTTGCTTGGGTGCAATAACAAATGCGCTAAACAAACGCGCGCACGCTCGCCACCGCTTAACACCGAAATTTTCTTTGTTGCATCATCGCCACTAAACATAAATGCACCTAAAATATTACGCACTTGCGCTCTGATTTCATTCGGTGCAGTATCTTCCATATATTGTAAAATAGTCAATGGTTTCGGCAATTGCTCGGCATGATGTTGTGCAAAAAACGCAATGTTTACATTATGACCAAGTGTATATTCACCCGAACTGGCTTCAATTTCTTTCGCAATAATTTTTGCCATTGTCGTTTTGCCCATTCCATTTTTTCCGATGAAGGCAACTTTGTCGCCGCGTTCGATTTCAATATTTACGTCGTGAAAAACTTGTTTATCGCCATAGCTTTTCGCCAGATTAGTAGCTTTTACTACTACTTTGCCGCTTTGTTGTCCCATCGGAAACTGGAAACGCATAGACCGAACATCATCTTGCTCTACTTCCACTACTTCCATTTTATCTAACTTTTTCACTAAGCTTTGTGCCATACTTGCTTTGCTGGCTTTCGCTTTAAAACGTTCAATGTTGCGTTCAATCTGCTTTATTTGGTCTTGTTGATTTTTAAATGTTTGTAGTTGTTTTTCGCGTCGCTCTTCCTTTAAAATCAAGTATTTTGAGTAATTGGCTTTGTACTCATACATTTTTCCTAATTCCAATTCTATGGTTTTGTTGCAAACATTATCCAAGAAAGTTTTGTCGTGCGAAACCAATACTATTGCGCCTTCGTATTTTTGAAAAAATTCTTCTAACCAAATTATAGATTCGATATCCAAGTGATTGGTCGGCTCATCAAGTAATAATAAATCAGGATTTTGCAATAAGAGTTTGGCTAATTCTAAACGCATTGCCCAACCACCGGAAAAAGTTGCAGGTGCTTTTTCAAAATCTTCTCTTTTATAACCCAAACCCAATAATACTAATTCGGTATTTTTGTCTTTATCGTCAATATCTAAATGTACTAATCGATCATTGAGGTCGCAAAATTCTTGCGATAAATTCATATAATCATCAGAATCGTAATCGGTGCGCGTTTCTAATTGATGTTGGATGTTATCTAATTTCTCTTGCAGAATATTAATTTCTTTAAAAGCCGTTTGTGCCTCTAACCAAACAGTAGGTTCATTTTGTCCACGAATTTCTTGTTTTAAAAAGCCGATAGTATAACCATTAGGTTGAGCAATGCCACCTTCTTGCGTCGTTATTTCGCCGTTGATAGTTTTTAATAAAGTTGATTTTCCCGCACCATTTCTACCAACTAATCCAATTCTATCGCGTGGTTGAATCGTAAAGGTTACTTTGTCAAATAAAATTCGACTGCCGAATATGATAGATAAGTTGGTTGCTTGTAACATTTTTTTTGATTTGATAATTTTACTATTTGATGATTTGATGATGAATTATCAAATTAACGCATCACCAAATTATCAAATTATTTACTTTCTTCCCAAGCGCGAGTTTTGTCGCCGAGTTGCATACAAAAATTCTTGATTTCTTCTTGAACATAAGGATTTCCGGTGGCTTTGTAGTAGCTGTCGCCTAAACTGAGTAAGACTTGAAAAAAATGCGTATGCATTTCATCTATTTGCATGTCTTTTGTCCATAAATCAAAACGTAAGGTATTTTTTTCATTGCCGTCCCACATGGCTAACATCATGCTTTTGCATTCATCGCCATCGCCTTGAGGTCCGTCAGTTGCAGACCATTTAATTTGCTCCGGCAAGTTTTGTTCGTCTAATTGTATTTTAAATTTAATTTCAGTTGTACGCATTTTTTTTCAAATTAGAGCGCAAATATACGGATATAGATTTAAATAGAATTTTAAGCTATTTGCAATTACTTTAATTTATTATTTAGTTGTTCTAGATGCTGATTTTTTATTTTCCTACTTAACAATAATTTAATTTGGACTTTAAACAAATGTTTAATTAAATTTGCATCATTAAACAAACGTTTAATTAAAGAATGACAGAGCAAGAAAATAAAACAATAGATAAAAGAGAGCAAATATTGGATGTTGCCGAAGATTTATTTTCTCTACATGGATTTGAAGCGGTAAGTGTTAGAGAAATATCTAAAGCAGCAGATATCAATATAGCAATGATATCCTATTATTTTGGTTCTAAAGAGAAATTGTATGAAGAGGTGGTAATTCGCAAATTAACTACATCAGACAAAATTATAGATGTTATTAGTAAACAAGAAAAATATGCCGATAAATTGTATGCTATTATCGATTTGTATATTGATAGATTTTTCGCCAACAGAAAATTAAACAATATCATTTTTCGTGAAATGGCTTTAGGACAACGCACGGAAATGACTGAATTAATTACAGAAAGACTATTTCAAAATTTTCAGATTATTTCAGAGGTCATTAAGAAAGGTATAAAATCTGGTGAATTTAATAAAGTAGATGTTGAATTAACTGCCACAACTATAATTGGAACGATAAAATTATATACTACATCCACTCCGATAGTTTGCCGTATTTTAAAAATAAATGAAAGTGATATGAGCTATACCAATAAAATGAAAAAGCGATTGTCCGTCTATTTTAGAGAACTTTTTTCCAATTATTTAGAGATAAAATAAACGATGAAACGACTATTTTTTATTTATATTTTTTGTTTAGCTGCTTTACAAATTCAAGCAGCAGAAAACATAACTTTAGAACAAGCCATGCAGATGGCACAACAAAACAGTCAGAAACTAAAAATTGACAGTTTAATTATTCAATCGTACGATATTCAGAAAAAACAGGTGCAAAATGCAATGTTACCGGTTGTCGCTTTGCAATCCAGCTATTCAAGATTAAGCGACAATATTGATCCTTTTGAAATCTCAATTCCCGGCGTTGGAAGCTATTCTATTCGTACAAATATTCCAAATCAATTTAATAATATCGCATCTATCCAGCAACCTATTTTTCAAGGATTGAGAAATTGGAATACACTTAAAGCTGTAAAAGAACAAAAATCAGCCGCTACATTTGATATGCAAAAGGATGTTTTAGATGTGAAATATATGGTTGTTCAGACATTTTATCAACTTTATAAATTACAACAAGCTGAAATTTTATTGGATTCTAATATCGCACAAACTCAAGCTCGCGTAGATGATTTAGAGAGATTTAAAAATGCCGGTTTAATTTTAAATAATGAAGTAATGCGAGCTGAATTACAGAAGAACAGTTTGCAAATTGCTTTGGCAGATACAAAAAGTGCTATCGAAATTGTGAACTATAATCTTTGTATTTTATTAGGTATTGACACCGACACACAAATTATCGTTTCACCTCCGGATTTGGTAACTGCAACCAATGCAACATTCCAATCTATGTTGACTACTTCTTACTCGGATAGAGCAGAATTAAAAGCACAAACCTATAGAACTAAAGCTGCAGACTACGGCATTAAAGCATCCAGAAGTGCCTATATGCCAACGATAAGTGCAAAAGGAAATGCTATGTACAATAACCCGAATATGCGCATGTTTCCACCCGAAGAAAAGTTTAAAGCGACTTGGGATGTTGGCATCAGCATCAGTTGGAATCTTATGCAACTTTATACAGCTCGTTCAGTAGTTGCTGAAGCAAAAAACAAAAAAGCACAATTGGAACAAGTAACCAAACAAATCAAAGATGGAATTTCAATAGAAGTAAAATCTGACTATGAAGCTTTAAAAGTTGCACTTTTGAAGATTGATTTAGCAAAAGATGCTATTACGCAAGCAACAGAAAATAAAAGAATATTAGATAATCGATTTAATGCTCAAGTTGCCTTATTGACCGATGTTTTGGAAGCCGATCAGCTTTTATTAAAAGCACAAACCGACTTGTTGAATGCACAAGCTGATGCAGCTGTTGCCAATTATAAATTACAAAAAAGTTTGGGTACTATAAAATAATCCATTATCACTAATTAAAATTCAATTCAAAATATAATCGACATAAAATGGAAAATAATACGATACAACAAGAAAAAAAATCGCCTAAAAAAATTATAGCTCCAATTGTAGGTGTCTTATTATTATGCGGTGCTATCCTTTTTGCCTACAAAAAGATAAGCTATTCTTTGCATAACGAAGACACCGATAACTCTGTGATTGAAAGTAACATAGTTCCTATTGCAACGCGCATTCAAGGATATGTAGATGTGATTTATGTAAAAAACAACCAATTTGTAAAAAAAGGAGATACGCTTTTAAAGTTAGACGATAGAGATTTAAAAATCAGATTGCAACAAGCTATTTTAAATACTAAAAGTGCTGCTTCAAACGTAAACGTAATGGAAAGTAATGTTACTACAGCAAATGCATCAGCCAATGCAGTTTCTACTTCAGTGTCAACTGCTCAAGCCAATATTGCAACTGCACAAGCCAATGTAGAAGCCGCAAAAGTGCGTGTTTGGAATGCAACAGAAAATTTTAAACGATACGAACAACTATACCAACAAACTTCTGCAACAAAAGCTCAATATGATGCTGCATTGACAGAAAAACAATCGGCAGAAAAGCAAGTAGAAGTTTTAGAAAAGCAAGTGAAAGTTGCACAAGCACAATTAAAAGCAGCTCAACAGCAAGCAACAGCTTCTCACACGCAAGCCAACGGTATTTCTACACAAGTGAATTTAGCTGAAGTCAATATCCAACAACAACAAGCAAATGTAGAGTTTGCTAAACTTCAATTATCGTATGCATATATCCTTGCACCTTGCGACGGATATGTTACTAAGAAAAATGTGCAAATTGGTCAGTTGCTTAATCCGGGACAAATTGTTTTAAATATAGTAGATGATAGTCAACTTTGGATTACGGCAAACTTCAAAGAAACACAAATTGAAGATATGAAAGTAGGACAACCGGTTGAGGTAAAAGTAGATGCTTATCCGGACAAAAAATTTGAAGGAAAAATTGAATCTATACAAGCTGCTACAGGTTCTCAGTTTTCGTTATTACCTGCTGATAATGCAACAGGAAATTTTGTGAAAGTAGTACAACGTATTCCGGTTAGAATTGCCTTAATTGATGACAAAAATGATGCCTATCAATTACGTGCAGGAATGAATGTCAACGTAGCTGTGAAAGTGAAATGATTCTTTAATGTAATAATGAAGTTGTTTATAGTCCATAGTCCATCGACAAAAAAACGTACTACACACTACCTACTATTTAATACTAAATAAAAATGACGCAAGAACAAACAGATAGCTTAATAGAATATGGCGCAAGACGCTATATTATTACTGTTACAGTCGTTTTATGTACCTTGTTAGAGTTAATAGATACAACTATTGTCAATATCGCTACCACAACTTTAATGGGAAGTTTAGGTGCCACAATATCCGAAATTAGTTGGGTAGTTGCGGCGTATGCTATCGCCAATGTGATTGTCGTTCCAATGAGTGGTTGGTTATCTGCAACTTTTGGAAGAAGAAATTATTTTGCAGGCTCGGTGGCACTCTTTACGTTCGCTTCGTTGATGTGTGGAATGTCGGATACAATTTGGACATTAGTATTTTGGAGATTTATTCAAGGAATTGGTGGTGGTGCTTTATTTGCTACTTCTCAAACCATCTTAAAAGAAATATATCCACCAGAAAAAATCGGAATGGCAATGGCGATGTTCGGAATGGGCGTTATTGTTGGACCAACTATCGGTCCTTATTTAGGTGGCTATTTAGTGTATAATTTTTCGTGGCCAGTAATTTTTTATGTGAATATTCCTATCGGAATCTTAGCTACATTCCTAACATTAACTTATATCAGAGATAATCCGTATGACAAAAGAGAAAGCTCAAGTGTGGATTGGATGGGTATCTTTTTATTAATTGTCGGTATTGGAGCTTTACAATTAGTATTAGAACAAGGAGAACGCAACGATTGGTTTGAGTCAAAATATATTCTTTTCTTTACGTTGATGGCAGTAATGGGAATTGTTGGGTTTATTGTGCATGAACTCACAACTAAAAATCCAATTGTTGATTTGCGCGTGTTGGCGAAAGCAAATGTAGCAATAGCCACCATTATGAATTTTGTGTTGGGATTAATTTTATATGGTAGCGTGTTTATCTATCCCATTTTTATGCAACATTTTCTTGGATTTACACCTCAACTTTCGGGTGAAATGTTTATGCCGGGAGCCTTGTTGAGTGGCCTTTTGATGCCGATTGTTGGTGGCCTTCTAAGCAAAGGAACACCACCGAAATTTATGATTTTCTTTGGCTTTTTTATCACAGGAATTTTCGTTTTTTGGTCGTCCTTTATCATCACTCCAAATACAGGTGTAATGGATATGTTTTGGCCACTTCTTGTGAGAGGATTTGGAATGGCGTTTTTGTTTGTGCCTTTATCAGCTCTTACTTTAGGAGGTTTAGTTGGTGCAGATGTCGGACAAGCATCCGGAATTTCCAATATGGTTCGCCAAATTGGAGGTTCTATCAGTGTTGCTCTAATTGGTACACTTACTGAAACATTAAGCGCGCATCATAGAGCTAATTTGATCCAACATATTACACCGGATAATGTACTATTAACAGAACGAATTGCTAAAGTGAAAGCCGGAATGATGTCGATGTCAACCGATGCACAACATGCCGCACAACAAGCTTATGCTTATATTGATATGGTAATTAACCGACAAGCGGCAATTTTATCTTATGTCGATATTTTCCATTATTTAACGATATTCGTTTTTGTAACGTTGCCATTAATATTGTTTGCTAAGAATTTTAAAGTAGATAAAGATAATTTAGGCGGACATTAGAATTTTGTTTGATATCTACATCGTCCAAACAACGTTATAAACTTCATAAAAGTAGCCTATTTTTATTTGAGAATAATCTATCCAATAACTTCCAGCTTTCGTCTTTCTCAATTCATTTAGTTGATTGAATCCATTAATGGCAACATTAACGCGTTGTTGTGCATTCGATAAATCGCTGATACCTTTAGGAATTTTTATGACATAACCTTTGTGGCTTTCTAAATTTTTGTTTGTGCCAACAAAAATATCTCCAAAGAAAACTAATTTATGTTGAGTAAGTTGAATAACAAGTTGGTTTAAATTGGCAAATGTTTGCATTACCGGTTGGTTCCACATAGGTTGTAAAATATAAACTTGTTCATGCGCACCAAATTGAATGGCTGCTTGTGTTTGCAAATCCATATAGGACGCACAATTTCCGGTTTTTAATGCTTGTTCGGCTAACTCTTGTAGGCGGAAACCTTCACGCGCTTCCGGCGTTAACCATTGTTCGTTTTTGATATTTTTTGCACCTAATATTCTGTTTAATATACCAAGAGAACCAATGTCAGTCAATACATTTATTTGTCCTTGAATGAGCACTTGAGCAGTAGCCAACAACGTAGCATCTACCGTTTCATTATTAAAAGGAATGATGATGTTGTTTTTTATCAAAGTCTGACGTAATAATAATGCTAAGGATAGTCCATACCGCACTTCATTCGCTGCAAAAATGCCGAGCTGTGTCCACATAAATTCCGGATATTTTCGTTGCAACGCATCATAACTCATCAAAACAAATGCATTTTTTGCCATAACAATTTTATCGCTTGCGCCATGGTAATGAGCGGAAGCTTTTTGTTCTACTAAATTGACGTGTTGTAAGAAATTGGTTCTTATTTGCTCGTAGGTTTGTTGAATTGAAATGCTAGTATCTACTTGATTGGACAAGACATCAATATCATTAGCAATCGTTCTTATTTCATTGATGAATTTTCTTTCTGCTGCAGAAATTTGAATAGAATCGTTTGAAAAAGGTTGCAATTGAACCAACAATTCATTGCTTTGGTTTTCATTAAGACAAGTTTCTTGAACATTTTCTTTTTTACATTGAGTTGTTAATAGAAGCAGAAAAAGAGAAAATAGGATATTTATGCGCATTCTGTTCGACTTTTTACAATATTACTAAAAATCTAAAAACTTATTTTAGCTATTCGGAACACGTAATATTTCTTTACTTTTGTTCATTATTTAAAATGAAAAAACGAGAAAATGCAATTTAAAGTCGAAATAAATGTAATGCCACTTAAGGAATTGCTTGACCCACAAGGAAAAGCAGTAGAACAAAGTATGCACAATTTAGGATTCCAAGCTGCACAAGTGCGCATTGGCAAACATATTACTTTACAAATTGAAGCCGAATCAAAAGAGCAAGCCACAAAATCTGTGGAGGAAATTTGCAAAAAATTGTTACATAATCCGGTGATGGAATATTTTGAATTTTCGATTAGCGAATAACTACGTTTTATGTGGTTTTTTCTTTGCTGCAGGAAATAAAATATTGTTTAATATAAGCCGATAGCCGGCAGAATTAGGATGTAAATTCAAGTCAGTCGGTGGGTCGCCCACTCGATGTTGGTAATCTTCCGGATCATGTCCGCCGTAAAACGTCCAAGTTCCTTTTCCATATTCGCCATGAATATATTTTGCTTCATCTAAACTTTTATTTTCGCCCATAATCAATACATCAGATTTAATATATTGTTTTTTATAAGCAGTAGTTTGTCCCATAAATCCTTTGATTACTTTTTCGTGGTCTTGCGTCAACATACAAGGCACTTGATCCCATTTTGCGGAAAAATCAAACAAGGTAAAATAATCAATATCCTTTGAAACTGTCCGAAAACCGGGCACGTCAATCGAAGAAAATTCATATTCGTACGGATTGGTGCTGATGGAGTAATTAGTAAATGCAAATCCTTTTGAGTAGTCTAATTTTTCTTGAGCATGCGGATCAATAGGGTCGTGGTCGAATTGAGGTTGACAAATATCCACACCGGCTGCTGCCAAGGCAATGTCATACGAATCGGTGGCAGAGCACATGGCAAAAAGATAACCGCCGCCCATTACAAAATCTCTGATTTTCTGTGCAACAGCTAATTTCTCTTCAGAAACTTTTTTATATCCTAAAGCTTTTGCGCGTGCTTCATAATCGGCAACTTGCGCCTTGTACCAATCTGCATTTTGATATGCAGCATAAAATTTTCCATATTGTCCGGTAAAATCTTCATGATGCAAATGCAACCAATCATACAAATGCAGATTATCGTCTAATATTTCTTCATCGTAAATTACCGTATAAGGAATTTCTGCATACGTTAAAACCAAAGTAACGGCATCGTCCCAAGGATTTTTTGTTTTTGGAGAATAGACAGCAATTTTTGGAGCTTTCTCTAAACGAACGGCATCCATGTTAACTTCCGGTTTTGAAATATCATCTAAGATTTTACTCATTGTTGCATCGGCAATAACTTCATATTTCACATTTCTAATCAAACATTCTTTTTCAAAATTTTGTGAATATGGAAAAACAAAACTGCCACCGCGATAATTTAGCAACCAATCCACCGGAACATTTTTTGTCAAAATCCAATAAGCAATGCCATACGATTTTAAATGATTCGTTTGAGATTCATCCATCGGAATAAGTATAAATGATGCTTTAGATATTAAAGCGAACAACAAAAAGATGGAAAATAAAATCTTTTTCATTAGGATAAAAATACTACAAATTTGATTCCTATTTTGGTTAATAAAGTGTAATACATTTTATCCGACAAAATCAATAACCATAATGAGCAAATAGAAAATCTATATAGGTTTGTTGACTTGGATAAGCTGCTTTTAATTTTGATTTTAAGATAGCTAAACTTGTTACGTTGACATCAAATAATGCATAAATTTCCGGAAAAGTTATCGAAGAAACTTGATCATAAGCTTCATTATTTCCTGTGTCATATAAATCGTAATACAAACCATAAGGAATCCAATCGTTGTTTGAGTTTTCATTTAGATTCAAATAACTAGCTTGTTGATACGTGTAATTTAATCCTATATTTGAAAGGTCTTCAGCCCAAGCTTCGGACAAACTCACAATTCCCGAATTGGGCAACGATGGATTTCCATAACCGCCATTTTGATAAATATATTGAACATAAGGCAACCAAAATGCCGGACCAACTTTTGCATAATGACAACTGTGCGACAACTCGTGGTACAAAGTTTCGATAAATGATTTTCGAGCCACTGTAGAATAAGTGCTATAATAAGGCGCATAAATGTCAGGCAATTGGTCTTTAATAATAGGCACGATAACGGCAGCTAATGTTGGATCTACACCTAAAAGTGAAGCCATTAGTTGTGTGATATTGCTAATGTTTTGGTCAGACATATTCTGCAACATAGGCGTAGCATACGAAGTGCTGATAGGTGCGTCTTTGCCTAACCAAATCAACATTTTTCCTGTTGGCATTAAAAATCCTTGTGCTGCAGCAAAAGTTTTAAATTGATTGAGTGCCAATAATGCCGCACAGGAATGATGCAAAGCTGCATTGTTGAATGCACTTCCGATATCAATATTTAATTGAGTAAAAGCACATGATTTTCTAAAACCTAAGCTGAACGTATTGATGCCGATTACGTTTAAAATATTCGCTGCATCTAAGGTGTGTATTTCATAATAGTTGTTGTCGAACTTTATTAAAACCTCGACAGTATCAGATGTATTGCCGTTTGGAGTAATAGAAAAATCGCCATTTGAATCGGAAAAACCTGTACTGATTTTTGTTGCATCTTTAATAATCACTTGCACACCTGCTAATGGCACAGAACTATTACGAATAGGATCAAAAAAGGTGATTTTTCCGCTGAATTGTTTTGCTGATGCATCGCTAATTCTATTGTTGGTAGATGCATCCGGCATAGATAAATATTGAAGTGTTTCGTACGGAACTGCATCAGCCTGAAATTGAATAGGAACAACACCATAAAAAATCGCATAGTCTTTTGTATGCGTAGTTTTATAAATTAAATTTTTATTTGGAATGGCATCAAAAGGATGATCTAAAAGTACGACTCCTTGTTGCTCTAATGTTTGATATTGTTTGCTGTTGTAAATATGAAAGCGAACATATTTATGTGTGGCTTTATTTTCATTTAACTGTGCAGCATCCGGAAGTAAATATGGATTAGCAAATGGCTGAGATAACTCTACTGTACATTCATCTTTTTGATTTATGTTTTCTTTTTTACATCCAAAAAGAAAAACTAAACTGCAAATAATCCAAAGAAATTTTTTCATCAATTTTATTGTTTACAATAAAGATACGTATATAAATATCAAAATAAAAATTAGGAAGAACGTAATAAACTCTTTACATTTAGTTGTATGTATTTGGAGATGTTTCCACATAATATTGATATGCGCAAAATGCAACAAGTGGTCGATTGTTTGCGCAAAGGTGGTTTGGTCATTTATCCGACAGATACGGTTTATGGTTTAGGTTGCGATATTTTTAATAAAGATGCTGTTGCCAAAATTTGCCGACTAAAAAATGTGAAGCTTGAAAAAATGAATTTCTCATTTATTTGTTATGATTTAAGCAATATCAGCGATTATACGTTGAACGTAGATACGCCAACTTATAAATTGATGAAACGTTGTTTGCCTGGACCATTTACGTTCATTTTAAAAGCGAATAATGCCGTGCCGAAGTTGTTTAAAAACAACAAAAAAACGGTTGGTATTCGCGTTCCGGATAACGATATAGCTCGAACAATTGTTCAAGAATTAGGAAATCCAATTATTACAACGTCCATTCACCACGAAGACGATATTATAGATTATATCACAGAGCCTTCAGCGATTTACGAACGCTACGAAAATTTGGTGGACATTGTTATTGATGGTGGCGTTGGTGGCTATAAACCTTCTACGGTAATTGATTGCACAAGCGATGAACCGATGATTGTTAGAGAAGGTGTTGGTATAATTTGATGATGTGCTGATTTGGTAATTTGATAATTAGCTAATTCAACTGTGTCCTCACAAACCAACAATCTTATTTTACAAGAGACTCTGCTTGGAAAAGAAAAGAAATGATATATCAATCAATATTATCGGAATGATTCATGTGTTTGTAAAATCCAATTATTACTATAGTACAAACAGCAAGCATACAAAGAGAAAGAGAGATGAGTAAAAATGTGATGAGTCCTTCAATAGATGCGGAGCCTTCTTGACCTCCAGCAATGGGCATCATTTTCCCGAACCCTGTTATGGCTGCTGTTAATACAGCAAGTATGTTTGCAAACGTTCCATAAATTACTAAGTAGAATGAAATTTTAAGAAGTTTTTGTGAGAGAATTAAACGATCCCAAATAAGCCCAAGTAAGACTAAAAACATACCATTCATTATACCTTCTAGGTGTGCAGAAAGTGCCATACGTGGATTTGCCATATTATGAACAACCAGCCCAACAACTAATCCAAATAGAAATAGTATTAATCCCCAAAATATAAGTTTTTCTGCTTGTTTAGATTGATTAAGATTTTTCATTGTTTTAGATTTTAATTAGTAAATAAATATAAACATTTTATTCAACTCTGATGATGTGCTGAGTTGTTAATTTGGTGATTTGATGATGTGCTAATTGATTAATTCGCTAATTAATTAATTTCTACAACATCTGATACTAAATACGAACGAAACATGCCAAATCCTTTTTGGGCTTCCACGACATAGTTGCCACTTTTTGTTGGTTGGAATGTATATCCAATTCCTACTTTTTGTGCAGTAGTGCCTTCAATTTTATACCAAGTAAAATCGTGCAGTTCTGTCGTTTTATCTGCAAAAAGTTTCCCATTTTTATTTACAACTTTTGGTCTTAAATTTATAGGATTCCAATTGGTTGCATGTACTTGATAAGCATAATTTACGAAAGGCGAGGAGAGCGTTGCTATTGGTTGGTTATTGCTTAAAATCTCTGCAAATGTTTGATTGCTTCCATCTAATTTATTAGGTGTATGCATACCAAAATTGATAACACAAATACTGTCTTCACATTCGTAACTACCTTGTGCTGTACTATAAATATTTGGTTGTGGACGATATCTATTCACAACTGATGCTTTCTTATTTTTTTCGTCGATATTATAAATAATTCCTTCTAAATATTGATGTGTACTATCTCCATTTGAGAAAATTATATAATTACCATTTTTCATTTGAAAGAAATCATGTTGCAAATAATAATCGGCATCATCAGGAATTGGAATAGCATTTAACGTATCCTTTCCTCCTAATTTCCACATAATTTCGCCTGTTTTTATGTTGATTTTTCCTACACCAATATGTCTAAAACTATATAAGATATTTCCGTCGTTTGCAAATCGAACAGAATTAACATGAGAAAGGTTAATGTTGTTTCCAAAATGCAAGCTGGCATCTTTATATTCCCATTTCATTTCGCATGCAGAAAGATGATCTAATAGATTCCAATTTAAAAGGATAGAATCATGCTTATCTAAAATAATGATATTATTCACTATTGCATTTCTTATGCTATCATCTTCATTGCCACTAAGACAACGTGCATCAATTTTTTTTAAAACTTGGTTAGCAAATAATTTATTTCCGTTTTTGTCTATTTGAAAATCATGTAAATCGATAAAGTCGCGAAAAGTTTCGTTGTTTGGTTTTGCATAAGTCCGTGTTGTGTCAATTGGTAAAAGTGTTGTAGTATCGAAAGCAACTGAACCTGTGAAACTGTATGGAAATACATAAAATGCAGTAAGCATTCCACTTCTTTCTTGTATTCTTGCATCAATAAAGAATGTAGTATTGAAAACGCCTAAAGTATCTGCTTTTGGGTCGCCAATTTGATACCACAAAGGAGGAAATGGTTGAACTGCATTAACTAATTGTATAGATGTACTAATTGTTGTTCTACTACTTGAAACATACATCTGTTTAAAATCTTTTGTATTTAGCAACAAATTAATCGGCTGGAGCGTAGATTGATATGCAGTATTAATAGTACTACTTATCGGACATAATTTATCTAATTGTGCATGGCAATTCGGATATCCAATGACAAAAAAAAGAAAGAACAATAAAATTGTTTTGTTCATCGTAAGCTGATTCTATCAGCAAAGATAAAATTATACACCTAATATTTTAGCATCGACAAAAAATGTAGCATCTACTTTAATATCCGTTTCACTGTTTGTTGTTTTGTCGGCTGTAGCTTCTACTCGAATTGTAATTTTATCTTTTTTGAGATATTCTTGTAAATCTTGATCTTCTGGAGTTAATTCAATTGAATTTCCAACAGTTGCGTCATCTATTTCTTCAATATAGGCAACTTTAACTTCCGGCAAACCATCTGCACTAATATATACATAAGCAGATTTTAAAAAATCGAATTTTCTGCTTGAAGGATTTGTAATAGTCAGCTTTAATTTTTTTAATGCTACTTTCTCTAATAAGTCAGCATGTGTATTGTTATTTTCAAATGTTTGAGTGGTATTAGTGCTGATATCGGCTGGCTGAACAATGTCCGGAATTGGTATCGGCAGAGAAATTATAGAAGTTGCCGGAATAGAAAAATCTGTTGAATAGGAAATATTAAATTGAGTGAGCTTGTCGATTAATTTACAACCGGAAAATCCAAACAATAAAAATATAGTTAAGACTGAAAAAACTTTTCTCATGTAATTCGTTTAAGTGTAATTATTAGAGGAATAAAATAAGGAAAAGGTTACAATTAATTTAGTGCATCTTGTTGCGTAGCCATTTGTGTTGCTGTTGTATTTTTTTGAACAGCAACTTTTCGCAATCTTCTTTCGATGTCCAATTTTTCTCGCTCAGTTCCTTTATATGGAACACGTGTTCCCATTACGTAATCCCAAAGTGGAAACGTAACGCACCAATTTTTATCTTGGTCAGGTGCCATGTGATGGTCGTAGTGCCAAGGCAAATTTTTGTAGCCCCATTCCGGATCTAAATGCGATTTTTTATGTACTCTGTAATAGTTGTATTGCGAGAACCAGATACCGGCGGTAAAACCCGGTGCTACCCAAAATAAAGGAGAAATGGCAACGGCACTTGCTGCTAAGGCAAAAACTTCTTTGCTTTGCGGATCCCAGGCATCCATAAAGCTATGCTCATAATAGGCATCTCTGAAATTTTGTTGCATGGTTGTTTTGTGATGCACTGCCCAATGAAATCGCCAGAAACTATCTTTCTTCTTGCCTTGTCCATGTAATACATTTTTATGGATATACCATTCAAAAGCATTTGCTGTAATTAAACCAGAGATAAATCCAAACATAATGAAATTATTGTTTATGAAATATACAACATAAAGTCGAGAATATAAAACATATTTTTAACTACTTTAAACAATATTGTTGTTCTCTTGTTATGTTTGCTGAAAATATGCAATCTCTTATTCTACAGCAGCAGCAATATACCATTAAAATTGTCGATCGTTTAGAAAAAATTCCTGCTGCACAGTGGAATTTAATAGTGGATGAGATTCCTTTTTATCAATCACATGAATTTCTATCAATTATTGAATCGGTGCAACCAAATATAGATTTTCGATATGTTTTAATTGAACAAGAAAATAAAATTGTAGCTGCTGTTTATGCACAAATTCTTGATTTTTCATACAAGAATTTAGTCAATTACAATTCTTCTTCTTCTTCCTATTTCAAAAAAAAAATAAAAAATTATATCGCTAAGAAAAGTACACGATTGCTCAATTTAGGCAATGTTTTTTTTACAGGAGATACCGGAATTATAAGTAAAGAAACTGATAATATCATTTCGTTGTTACCTACTGTACTTAATCAAATTACACAAACAATTGAAGATAGACAACCTAAAGCATTCTTAATTGCCAATATTGATATGCAATTAGAGAATTCGAGTAAGTGTTTTAGTACAAATAATTATCATCCGTTTATCACAGAACCGGATTTGTTTTTGAATATCTTACCTCAATGGAATTCATTTGAAGACTATATGAATAGCTTGAGTTCAAAATATAAAGTTCGTACAAGAAAAATTTTGAAAGTGTCTGAAGTAATTTCTGCAAAACAATTGACTTTAGATGAATTACAATTTTATAAAAATGATTTAGAAAAACTCTATTCAAATGTTATCAATCATGTAGCATTTAATATGGCAACTATTAAAATTGATTTTTTTGAACAGGTAAAGCATCTTTACGAAGAAAAATGTACTGTTATTGCCTATTTCTTACACGAAAAAATAGTGAGTTTTGTTTGCTTGTTACATGTGAATGACGTCAACTTACATGTTCATTATATAGGTATGGATTATGAAGTTAATAAACCTTATAAACTGTACAATAGAATGCTATTAGATACAGTTGATATAGGTATTAAAAAAAGAATGCAACAAATTCACTTTGGCAGAACAGCAACCGAAATTAAAACAACTATCGGTGCAACGCCCAAACCATTAAAAGCTTATCTGAAAATGAGTAATTTCTTTTTAAATAAATTATTGCCTTATTTTCTAAAACGCATCCAAGCACCAATATTTATTACCAGACAACCATTTAAGTGATAAGGTTGTTTAGTCCGTAGTCCGTAGTCCATCGACCA